>JAFEBQ010000010.1 GCA_018242585.1 Planctomycetota bacterium | reverse complement strand
GACGTGAAGAACGATTCGCTGGAAATCCCGTCGGGCGTGGAAGGTATTGTGATCCACACCCAGAAGTTCTCGCGCCGGCTGAGCCTGGGCGAAGACGAACGCAAGGCGTTTGAAAAGTCGCTGCGTGACGCCGAAACCGAAGGCAACGCCAAGATCGCCACCACCTTCGGCGCGCTGGTCGAAGAGGTCGAGAAGATTCTGCAGAAGAAGTTGACCGACGAGGAAGGCAACGCGCTGGTCCACGGCCAGGAACACAAGTTCGTCGCCGAGCAGGCCGCGCGGTTCCGCCTCGAAACGCTCGACATCCGCAGCCCGCAACGCAAGGCCGAAGTCGAAAAGGCCTACAAGACGCTGTGGCCGGCGGTCGAGGCGGCAATGGACGATCGCGACCGCGCACTGAACAGCATGAAGCGCGGCGATGAGCTGCGCAGCGGCGTGCTGCAAATGGTCAAGGTTTACGTCGCGGCCAAGCGCGTGATTTCGGTCGGCGACAAGATGGCCGGTCGTCACGGTAACAAGGGTGTGATCGCCAAGATCCTGCCGGTCGAGGACATGCCGTTCTTGGCCGACGGAACACCGGTGCAAATCCTGTTGAACCCGCTGGGCGTGCCCAGCCGTATGAACGTCGGTCAGATTCTCGAGACGCACCTCGGCTGGGCCGGGGCCAAGCTCGGCTTCCAGGCCATTACGCCGGTGTTCGACGGCGCCACCGAAGAGACGATTCACGACTGCTTGCGCGAGGCCGGCTTGCCGACCACGGGCAAGTCGCAACTGTACGACGGCCGCACCGGCGAGGCGATGGAGCAGAACACGACGGTGGGCTACATCTACATGTTGAAGTTGCACCACCTTGTGGACGACAAGGTCCACGCTCGTTCGACCGGCCCGTACTCGCTGATCACGCAACAGCCGCTGGGTGGCAAGGCCCGTTTTGGCGGTCAGCGGTTCGGTGAAATGGAAGTCTGGGCGCTCGAAGCGTATGGCGCCGCGTACATCCTGCAGGAGTTGCTCACCGTCAAGAGCGACGACGTCGAAGGTCGTACGAAGATTTACGAATCAATGGTCCGCGGCGAAAACACGCTCGAAGCCGGCACCCCCGCCAGCTTTGACGTGTTGACGAACGAAATCCGCGGCCTGGCTTTGAATATGCAACTGGAGAAGCGTCGGGTTTAAGTGTGAAGTCAGTTTTGTTCCCGCAGTTCTGACTTCCCCTGGTTCCCTGGCCCCTAACCCACAGCAGATCACATATGAGCATCGGCGAAGGTTCCTACGATCGGATTAACGACTACGCCTCGGTCAAGATCAGCCTGGCGCGGCCGCACGACATTCGCAGCTGGTCGTTTGGCGAGGTGAAGAAGCCCGAGACGATCAACTACCGCACTTACCGTCCGGAAAAGGACGGCTTGTTCTGCGAGCGCATTTTTGGCCCGGAAAAGGACTGGGAGTGCTCGTGCGGCAAGTACCGGGGCATGAAGTACAAGGGGATGATCTGCGACCGCTGCGGCGTCAAAGTCACCCACAGCCGCGTCCGCCGCAAGCGGATGGGTCACATCGAGTTGGCCGCGCCGGTCGTGCACATCTGGTTCTTCAAGGCCATGCCCAGCCGACTGGGCAACTTGCTGGACATGAAGACGTCGAGCCTGGAAAAAGTGATTTACTTCCAGGATTACGTGGTCGTCGATCCCAAGGAAACTCCGCTCAAGCGGCAGCAGATTCTGACCGAGGACGAATGCCGGCAAGCCCGCGAGCAATACGGCGAAGGCGCGTTCGACTATGACATGGGGGCCGAAGCGGTTCGCAAGCTGCTGGTCCAGTTGGACCTGGTCAAGCTGTCCAAGGATCTGCGCCAGGCGCTGATCGAAACCAACAGCAAGCAGAAGCAGAAGGATCTGATCAACCGGCTGAAGATCGTCGAGAGCATCCGCGACAGCGACAACAAGCCCGAGTGGATGGTGCTGGACGTGATTCCGGTCATTCCGCCCGACTTGCGCCCGCTGGTGTTGCTGGACAGCGGCAACTTCGCCACCAGCGACCTGAACGACTTGTATCGCCGAATCATCAACCGGAACAACCGGCTCAAGAAGCTGGTCGACTTGAACGCGCCGGAAGTGATCATTCGCAACGAAAAGCGGATGTTGCAGCAGGCCGTTGACGCTCTGTTCGACAACAACCGCTGCAAGCGCCCCGTGCTGGGCAGCAGCAACCGCCCGCTCAAGTCGCTGACCGATATGATCAAGGGGAAGCAAGGCCGCTTCCGCGAAAATCTGTTGGGCAAGCGCGTTGACTACTCGGCTCGTAGCGTGATCGTGGTGGGCCCGAACCTGAACCTGCACCAATGCGGTCTGCCCAAGAAGATCGCGCTGGAGTTGTACCAGCCGTTCATCATTCGCCGGCTCAAGGAATTGGGCCACGCCGACACGATCAAATCGGCCAAGAAGATGCTGGAACGGAAGGAAGCCGAGGTCTGGGACATCCTGGAAGAAGTGATTCGCAACCACCCGGTGTTGTTGAATCGCGCACCGACGCTGCACCGCATGGGTATCCAGGCGTTCGAGCCGACCCTGGTCGAAGGCAACGCCATCAAGTTGCACCCGCTGGTCTGCAAAGGCTTCAACGCCGACTTCNNGACTTCGACGGCGACCAGATGGCCGTCCACTTGCCGTTGTCGATCGAGGCCCAGGTCGAAGCCCACACGCTGATGATGTCGATCCATAACATCTTCAGCCCGGCCAACGGCGCGCCGATTATCAGTCCCAGCCAGGACGTGGTGATGGGTTGCTATTACACCACGATGTCGGTTCCGGATCGTCCCGGCGACGGCATGGTGTTCAGCTCGGTCCCCGAAGTTCACCTGGCCTATGCCTTGGGCAAGGTGCATACCCACGCCCATATCAAGGTCCGGCTGCCGAAGCACCGCCGCCTGAAGACCGAGACGGGCGACGCCAAGCCCGGCGACATGATCGAAACCACGGTCGGTCGCGTGATGTTCAACGACGCGCTGCCCGAGGGGATGCCGTTCTACAACATCGCCATGCGGAGCAGCGAGTTGGGCCGCGTCATCAGCGACTGCTACGCGATTCTGGGCCGCCGCAAGACGATCGATCTGCTGGACGCGATGAATCGGTTTGGATTCCGCGCCAGCACCCGCAGCGGTCTGTCCTTTGCCACCGACGACTTGATCACGCCGCCGACCAAGGGGCGGATCATCGGCGAGGCCGAGAAGACCGTGCTCAAGTTCCAAAAGCTGTATCAGCGCGGCGTGATCACCGAGGTCGAGCGTTACAACCAGGTGCTCGACGCCTGGACGCACGCTCGCGAAAAGATCACGGCCGAAATGATGCGCGAGCTGGAAAACGACCATCGCACGGTCGGCTATGTGAACCCGATTTACCTGATGGCTCACTCGGGCGCCCGCGGTGGCGTCGAACAGATTCGCCAGTTGGCCGGTATGCGCGGTCTGATGGCCAAGCCGTCGGGCAAGATTATCGAAACGCCCATCAAGGCCAACTTCCGCGAAGGCCTGTCGGTGCTCGAATACTTCAGCAGCACGCACGGCGCCCGCAAGGGTCTGGCCGATACGGCGTTGAAGACGGCCGACTCGGGTTACCTGACCCGCAAGCTGGCCGACGTGGCGCAGAACGTCGTGATTACCATGCACGATTGCAAAACGACCCAGGGCATTACCAAGGGCGTGATTTACCGCGGTGAAAAGGTCGAGGTGCGTCTGAGCGACTCGATCCGCGGCCGCGTCAGTCGCGTGAACATCGTCAACCCGATCACCGACGAAGTGATCATTCGCGAGAACGATCTGATCACGCCGGCCGTGGCCCGCAAGATCGAGGAGTTGGGCCTGGAGAAGATTCAGGTGCGCAGCCCGATGACCTGTGACGCCACGCTGGGCATTTGCCGCTGCTGTTACGGCATGGACCTGTCGACCGGTTCGATGGTCGAGGAAGGCATGGCCGTCGGCATCATCGCCGCCCAGTCGATCGGCGAACCGGGCACGCAGCTCACGATGCGTACGTTCCACATCGGTGGTTCGGCCCGCCGCGACGTCGAGGAAAAGGAAAGCAAGGCCAAGAAGGGCGGTATCGTCAAGTTCGCCCGACTCAAGGTCGTCCGCAATGCCGAGGGTGTCCAGGTCGTGCTCACCCGCAATGGTGAAATCACGCTGTTGGACCCCAAGGGTCGCGAAGTCGAGAAGTACGAGGTTCCCGCCGGCGCCATTCTGCGCGTTGAGGAGAACCAGGAAGTGCAGCCGGGCTCGATCCTCTGTGAATGGGATCCGCACAGCATTCCAATTCTGGCCGAAGTCGGTGGCAAGGTCCGCTATGAGGACATCACCGAAAACGAGACGATGCGCCTCGAAAAGGATCCCAGCGGCCACATGCGCCGGGTCATCATCGAGCACAAGGGTGACCTGCACCCGCAGATCATCGTCGAAGACGAGCACGGCAAGATTCTCGACTTCTACTACATGCCCGAGAAGGCCAACCTGGAAGCCCTCGAAGGCGCCATGATCGGCCCGGGCGCGCTGCTGGCCAAGACGCCGCGCGAAGTGTCGGGCACCCAGGACATCACCGGCGGTCTGCCGCGAGTGACGGAAATCTTCGAGGCCCGCAAGCCCAAGGATCCGTCGGTCATCGCCGAAATCGACGGCACCGTTGAGATTCTGGGCGAGAAGCGGCGCGGCAAGCGCACGATCATCGTCCGCAGCGAGGCGGGCATCGAACGCGAGCACCTGGTCGGCCACGGCAAGCACCTGCGCGTGCATAGCGGCGACTACGTGCGTGCCGGCGAAGCGTTGGTCGACGGCCCGCTGGTGCCGCACGACATTCTCCGCATCAGCGGCGAAGAAGCGGTGCAGCACTATCTGGTCCGCGAAATCCAGAACGTCTATCGCAGCCAGCGCGTCGAAATCGACGACAAGCACATCGAGATCATCGTGGCGCAAATGTTGCGCAAGGTGAAGATCGAGACCGTCGGCGACACCGGCCTGCTGCCCGGCAGCGTGATGGACAAGTTCGAGTTCCGCGGTTCGAACCAGCGGCTGCAAGGCTGCTCGAAGATCAGCGACAAGGGGGACAGCGACTTTACCGTCGGTTCGGTCGTGCCCAAGGAAGCCATCGAACAGGCCAATTCACAGATCGAAGCTCTGGGCGGTCAGGCGGTCAAGGGCACACGTCCCAAGCCGGCCACGGCCAGCACCCAGTTGCTGGGCATTACCAAGGCCTCGGTCCAAAGCGCCAGCTTCATCTCCGCCGCCAGCTTCCAGGAAACCACCAAGGTGCTCACCGAGGCGGCCCTGGCTGGCAAGGTCGACAATCTGGTCGGCTTGAAGGAGAACGTGATTCTGGGCCACTTGGTTCCGGCCGGCACGGGCTTCAAGCTGTACCAGGAATCCGAAGTCCGCATCCATCGCGAAGCCCTGGACGAGCTGGCCTCGGCCAAGGATCGCGTGCTGGCCCGCAGCTTCCCGCTGCTCGAGACGGCCGGCGATGGGGCCAGCGAGAAGCCGGCGGCCAAGCCCGAGGGAACTCGGGCACCGAGCAGCCTCGATGCGTTGCTGGGAGGCAACGAGTAAGGCCGCCGCCTCGGTTGTTAAGTTGTATTGATTAACCAACTTTGGCCCCCGGTCGCTGACCGGGGGCCAAATGTTTTACGAAAAATTCGGCCGGTTTCCGGCGTGCCGTCGCTAGCACGCCGCCGCCTTGACAACCGGGCTGATTCCAGTACCTTGATGGATTCTCGATTCGGTAACCGCAGCCACCGTAAGAACGCCTGAAGTTTCCTATGCCTACGATCAACCAGTTGGTCAAAGCCGGCCGCAAGAAGCCGCGCAAGTTCAGCAAATCTCCGGTGTTGGAGAAGTGCCCGCAGCGGCGCGGCGTCTGCTTGCAAGTCAAGACGATGACGCCCAAGAAGCCCAACTCGGCGCTGCGCAAGATCGCGCGCGTGCGCTTGAGCAACAGCAAGGAAATCACGGTCTACATCCCGGGCGAAGGTCACAGCCTGCAGGAACACTCGATCGTCCTGGTTCGCGGCGGTCGTGTTCGCGACTTGCCCGGCGTCCGCTACCACATTGTCCGCGGCACGCTCGACTGCCTGGGCGTCGAAGGACGCAAGTCGTCGCGCAGTTTGTACGGCGCCAAGAAGGTCGCGGCCAAGGGCGGCAAGTAAGCTGTGGCTGCGAACTCGCGGCGCAGGTTCTTCGCCGTCTGACATCAAACCAAAACACACACGCACAGTTCGGTATTCATTAGGAAACGTCGCTCATGGGTCGGATTACTGCCAGCCGCGATACTCTGCGTCCTGATTCGCGGTTCAACTCGGTGCTGGTCAGCAAGTTCATCAACTGCTTGATGTACGACGGCAAGAAGTCGGTGGCCCAGGTGTCGTTCTACCGGGCGATGGACATCATCCAGGACAAGATCAAGGAAGTGGAGCCGATCGAGGTGTTCAACATCGCGGTCGACAACGTCAAGCCCGAGGTCGAAGTCCGCTCGAAGCGCGTCGGCGGCGCCGCCTATCAGGTGCCCATGCAGGTCAACCGCAACCGGCAGCAATCGCTGGCCATCCGCTGGCTGCTGCTGGCCGCTCGCGAAAAGAAGGGGCGCCCGATTTACGAGAAGCTGGCCGAAGAGTTCATGGCCGCTTATCGCCGCGAAGGGGCCGCCGTCACGCGTCGCGACAACGTGCATCGCATGGCCGACGCCAACAAGGCCTTCGCGCACTTCGCCTGGTAGATTGCCCGAGGGCGAGCGAATCGCCAGTGACGAGTGGTGGGCTGCGAGTTGGCTCGTCCCTGGCCCCTAGCCTCTAGCCCCTTGCATCCGCCATGGCTCGCCATCTTTCCCAACTGCGCAACCTCGGCATCATCGCCCACATTGATGCCGGCAAGACCACGCTCACCGAGCGGATGTTGTTCTATGCCGGCGCGACGCACCGCATGGGCAACGTCGACCAGGGGACGACCACCACCGACTTCGACCCCGAGGAGCAAGAGCGCGGCATCACGATTTACGCCGCCTGCGTCACGTTCAAGTGGCGCGATGTCGTCGTCAATCTGATCGACACGCCGGGCCACGTCGACTTCACGGCCGAGGTCGAGCGCAGTCTGCGCGTGCTCGACGGCGCGGTCGTCGTGTTTAGCGCTCGCGAAGGGGTCGAAGCCCAAAGCGAGACCGTCTGGCGTCAGGCCGACCGGCATCGCGTGCCGCGGCTGGCGTTCATCAACAAGATGGACCGCGAGGGGGCCGACTTTGCCGGTACGCTGGCCGAGATTCGCAGCCGGCTTGAATCGAACCCGGTCGCCATCCAGATGCCCATCGGTTGCGGGCCGCCGCACGTGTCGAATCCGTTCCGCGGCATCATCGACCTGGTCCGCATGAAGCAACTCAGCTTCTCGAAAGAGAGCATGGGGGCCGACGTCACCGAGCTTGACATCCCGGCCGAATTGCTCGACGAGGCCCACGCGGCCCGCGATCATTTGCTCGAACAGCTGTACGACTACAGCAACGAGCTGATGGAACTGGCGCTGGCCGAGCAGCCGATTCCCGAAGAGCTGATCCATCGCGTGCTGCGCGAGGCGACGCTCGAACGGCTGATCGTGCCGGTGCTGTGCGGCTCGGCCCTCGACTGCATTGGTGTGCCGCCGGTGCTTGACTCGGTGGGACGCTACCTGCCCAGTCCCGCCGACGTGCCGCCGGTCGATGGAGTCGACCCGACCAAGCCCGACAAGAAGCTGACGCGCCACGCCGATGTCGACGAGCCGTTCTGCGGCTTGGTGTTCAAGATTCAGGCTGACAAGCACGGCGATCTGGCCTTCGTGCGCGTCTACTCGGGCAAGCTGCTCGGCAACACCCGCGCGCTGAACGCCGGCAAGGACAAGAAAGAAAACGTCAGCCAGCTTTGGCACATTCAGGCCGACCGCCGTCAGCAGGTCGAAAGCGTCGAGGCCGGCGACATTGTTGGCATTATCGGCTTGCGAGCCTCGGTCACGGGCGACACCCTATGCGACGCCAAGTCGCCGATCCTGCTCGAATCGATCGCCTTTCCGGAGACGGTCATCTCGATGGCCATCGAGCCCGAAAGTTCGGCTGACCGCAAGAAGCTGGCTGACACGCTCGAAATGCTCAAGCGCCAGGATCCGACCTTCCGCGCCCAGGAAAGCGAAGAAACCGGCCAGACGCTGATCAGCGGCATGGGTGAGTTGCACCTGGAAGTGATCAAGCATCGGCTGCTGCGCGACTTCCGCCTGAATGTGCGGGTCCACAAACCGCGCGTCAGCTATCGCGAAACGGTCGAGCGCGCCGCCGAGGCCACCGGCGAGTGCAACCAGGTGCTGGCCGGGCAGGCCGCGTTTGCCAAAGTGCGGATTCGCTTGGAACCCGCGCCGGGGGACAAGTCGCTGCCGGTCTTCAACACCAGCGGCACGTCGATTCCCGAGCAGTTCCTGCCCGCCGTGCTCGAAACCTTGAGCGAGCAACTGCACGGCAGCGGCACGATCGGCTTTCCGCTGATCAAGGTGAAGGTCACGCTGCTTGGGGGCGAGTGGCGCGAAGGGGAATCGAACGAAGTGGCCTTCCGTCGCGCCTCGGCCGACGCGTTTCACCGGGCGCTGGCCCCGGCCGGCATGGTGTTGCTCGAGCCGATCATGAAGCTCGACATTATCACGCCCGAGGAAAACCTGGGCGACATCGTGGCCGACCTGCAACAGCGCCGAGCGATCATCACCAATACGCAACTTCGCGGCCGCAACACCCAGATCGCCGCCATGGCCCCGCTGGCCGCGATGTTCGGCTATTCGAGCGCCATTCGCAGCCTGAGCCAAGGACGCGCCAGTTGCTCGATGGAACCAGCCGCCTACGGCCCCGCGCCGAAAGAAGTGCGCGATACATTTATGTAGAGCGATTAGCGGTTAGCAATTAGCGATTAGGCAGGAGTAGTTGCCGACCGTTAAATCAATGCTTTTCTTAGTCGCCACATCTACGTAGCGCTTTCCTGCGCCCGGAATGTTGGGAAGCCGCCGCGATCGCGGACAGTTCCAGGGCCCGGCTGCCACCGCCTGCCCGGTCGTAGCGACCGTGCCGGAGTTCCGGCCCAACGGGCCGCGAAATGGGCCTCAGATGGCGGTTTCCTGGCCGATTTTGCCTATTTTCTTGCTTCGGCAAGTTGGGCTAACTATCATCAATTGCGGTATCTGCGAGGTTTCGCATTACGTCTATTCAGAGCGTCCGTGGGTCGCAAAGTCGCGGCCAACGCCGGCGTCTTCTCTCGTTGTTCAGTTGCAGGAACCGGAATATGCGACAGCCGTTGGCACGTGCTCGACCGTGGGGCGTGATGTGCGCCTTGGTGTTGGCTTCGTTCGCGTCCCAGGCCCAGGCCCAGACGCTGGCCGGTGTGTTGGTCAGCCCCGAAGGGGTGCTGAGAATCCGCTATGAGAAGGATCTGACTGGCGAGCAGACCAAGCTCCGCATCGCCGCGGCCAAGACGTCGCTGAACGCCGACGTGCAAGCCAAGAGCCCGATGCGCAAGATTTCGCTGCAACGGCTCGAACGGGCCATCGCCCAGCAACTCGACAGCGACCGGCGGCCGAGCGACGAGATGCGCTACCTGGCCGGCCTGACCCGCATTCAACATGTCTTCTTCTACCCGGACTCGGGCGACATTGTCATCGCCGGGCCGGCCGAAGGTTGGTACGTCGACCTGGCCGATCGCGTCGTGGGCATTCAATCAGGCCGCGCGATTCTCGAACTGCAAGACCTGATCGTGGCGCTGCGCGCTTATCGTCCCGGCGCGATGGGTGGCCCGCGGACCATCGGCTGTTCGATCGACGCCACCAAGGAAGGGCTGGCGGCGATGAACTCGTTCTTGAACAAATTGCCGCGCGTGGCGGACGCCAGCATGGCCACCGAAGAATACGCCAACTTCATCGTCGACGGGCTGCGCACCAACCTGGGCATGCAAAAGGTGAGCGTGCATGGCATTTCCCCCAAGACGCACTTCGCCCAGATCATGGTCGAAGCGGACTATCGCATGAAGCTGATCGGCATCGGTCTGGAAACGCCGCCGGTCAAGATCACCAGCTATGTCGACAAGGCCGACCCCACGTCGGTGGCCCGCAACGGCATGCAGCGCTGGTGGTTCGTGCCTGATTACAACTGTCTGAAGGTCAGCGAGGACGAGTTGGCGCTGGAACTGGTGGGCAACGCGGTCAAGCTGATGGGCGAAGACGAAATGGTCTCGGCCGACGGCAGCCGCCACGTGGCTTCGCGGCAAGGCAACCGCGGCAGCCAGGCGTTCGTGACGAGCTTCACGCAGCAGTATCCGCAACTGGCCGCCAAGTCGTACTGTTACGCCCAGTTGCGCAACATCATCGACATGGCCGTCGTGGCCGCGTTTATTCAGAAGCACGATTACTACGGCCGCTCGAATTGGGACATGCCGATCTTTAGCAACGAAGAGAAGTACCAGGTTGAAACCTACAACGCCCCGGTCGAGGTCGAAACCGCCGTGGTCCATCGCTGGAAGGGGTCACAGTTGATGACGCCGGTCGGCGGCGGCGTGACGTTGCATCCCGAGCAGGCCTTGCTCTCGCAAAACGTCGGCAAGGACGACGGCCGCGCCGCCAAAGCCCGCGAATCGGTCAAGCTCGACAAGCTGGCCGCCGGCCAGTGGTGGTGGGACTGAGTCGGGGGGAGTTGCTGGTTGCTGGTTCCTAGTTGCTAGTGAAGAAAAACCTGATCGCATTCCAAGCCCAGGGGTTCGCCCCCTGGGCTTTTTGTTGCGCGCGACATCAGCTCTTTTGCCCCGTCGGCACGAAGCGCCCGACCGGTGTCGCATAAAGGCAACGTGGTGCCTGCGACCGATGTTGCTTTTCGGCAACACAACCCCCTCGCCTGGCCTGGTTTTCTAGCCGCAATTAGCCTCTCTGCGCGGCGCGCCGTAAGCCCGGCCTAAGCTTCTCTCGGCTGGCAATGGCAACTCCTTTCCGGGGCGGTTTTTCCGCCAGCGCGAGCTATGTTTCGATAGCGCCGGCTTGGCCTGCGCCCGTTTCGCCTCCTTGAGCCGCACTGCCGATGAGCACCGCGACCGTTGCCACCGAACTTCCCGCGCCACGCACCGACACCTTGGCGCGGAGCGTGGTGCTGTTGCTGATCCTCACGGTGCTGCAGCGCGGCATCGGCTTTGCCCGCGGCTTGCTGTTTTGTCGCTGGCTGTCGGCCGAGCAACTGGGCGAATGGGAACTGTCGTTCAGCTTTCTGCTGGCCGTCAGCCCGATCGCCATTCTTGCCCTGCCGGGCGTCTTTGGCCGTTACCTGGAATACTTTCGCTTCCGCGGCCAGTTGCGGATGTTCCTCCGCCGCACGGCCATTGCCACGGTCGCCATGGTCACGTTCTCCTCCGTGATGATCGCCCTCTTCCATCGGCAATTCTCACAGCTCGTCTTTGGCCGCGATGACCAGACCAGGATGGTCTGGTTGCTGGCCGTCGGGCTGTTCATCCTCGTCCTCTATAACTTCACGACCGATCTGTTCACCGCGGTGCGCCAGCAACGGCTCGCCTCGCGGTTGCAGTTGGTCAACACGCTGGCCTTTTCGCTGGTCTCGGCCGCGGCTTTGTTGTGCGGTGGAGCGCAGTGGGGGGCCGGCACGGTGCTAGTCAGCTATTTGATCGCCACGGTCATCTCGCTGGTCGTGGCGGTTCCCGACGTGCTGTCCATCTGGCGTGAAGCCAACGAGTCGCACGCTCCGGTCAGCCAGCGTTCGTTCTGGGGTCGGCTGGCCCCGTTCGCGTTGTCGATCTGGATCACCAGTTGGCTGGTCAATCTGTTCTTCATGGTCGATCGCTACATGATCGTCCACTACTCGGGGCTCGACGCCGACGCCACGCTGGCCGCCGTGGGGCAATATCACACGGCGCGGCTGGTGCCGATGTTGGTGCTGACGTTCGCGTTCATGCTGGCCGGCGCGTTGCTCCCCTTCCTGAGTCACGAATGGGAAGCACACGGTCGGCAAGCCGTCTCGGACAGGCTGAATCTGATGCTCAAGGTGCTCAGCGCCGCGCTATTGCCGGCGTCGGCCGTGCTGCTGTTGATCTCGCCCGCGCTGTTCAATCTGCTCAGCCCGGGCAAGTTCGACTCGGGGCTCGACGTGCTGCCGATGACCATGTGCTTCAGCGTCGTGGCCAGCTTGGCCTGCGTGGCCCGTAACTGGCTCTGGTGCGACGAGCGCGCCTGGCTGTCGAACATTGCCTACCTGGTGGGGCTGGTCGTCTGCATTGCGTTGTCGCTGTGGTGGCTGCCCAGTCACGGGCTGATGGGTGCCACGGCCGCCACGTTGGTGGGGAACCTGGCTACGCTGGCCATGATGTTGAGCTTTAACCGACGGCGCGGCATGGCGTTGGGACGCGGGACGCAAGTGCTGATGGTCGCTCCCTTGGTGATTGCCGTGGGGCCGTGGGCCACGCTGGGGGTCAGCCTGGTGCTGTTGGTCCTCGCCGTCCGCACGCAACTGCTGTTCAGTCGCGACGAGAAGCGCCAATTGCTCGCCGGGGCCGAAACGTACCTGCGGAAGTACAAACTCTGGCCGGCTCGTAGGGCCGGAACCATGAGCTAGCTTTTTCCTGCCGGCGTGAATAGCGCCGACACACACGCAAAACATTGACCCACCGCCTGAACTGACCGGATCGAGGAACTCGCCATGTTGGAATCGAATCAGCCGCTGCCCACCTTTGGTATCCTGCAAGCCGGCGAACTGGGCACGGCCCTGGGCCGCGCCTTGCTCGATCGCGGCCACGCGGTCGTCACGACCGTGGCCGATCGCAGCCAACGAACCGCCGACCGCGCCCGCGAAGCTGGCTTGGAAATCGTCGACTCGCTCGAAGATGTATTGCACCGAGCCGAGGTGATCGTGTCGGTCGTTCCCTCGGTGGCGGCCTTGCACATGGCCCAGCGCGTCGTGCAACGCTTGAATGAAGACTGCCGCGCCGAGATTTACATCGACGCCAATTCGATCTCGCCCATCTCGTGCCGTGCCGTGTCCCAGGTCGTCTCGCGCCGCGGTTTGCAGTTCGCCGATTTGGCGATTCACGGGCTGGCAAGCGAGCTGACCAGCAATGCCACTGGTTATTTGAGCGGCGACGCCGCCGAACAGGTCAACGCTTGGCTGACGCCGATCATGCGCACGCGCTTGCTCGGTCCCACCGCCGGCCGCGCGTCGGCCATGAACATGTTGCTCGACGGGATGAGCCAGGGAATCGCCGCCCTGTTCATCGAGCTCAGCGCGCTGGGACGCGAGATGGGGCTGCAAGCCGAATCGTTCGACGAATACCGGCATTACTACCCGGCCGTGGCCGAGATCGTCGAACGCCTGCTGCCGACCTATCCGCACCAGGCGCCGAACCGAACCGAAGAGATGGTCGAGTTGGAACAGACGCTGCGGATCAACGGGATTCAGCCCGCCATGATCGCCGGCACGCGTCGTACGCTGGCCGCACTGAGCCGGCTGGAAGTCCCCGCGACTGGCGCGCAGGGCGCAGGTAACTTGCCGCTCTCGACGTTCATCGACGCCGTGGTCGGTCACCAGGCCCTGAGCGTCTAATCGCTCGGCCGGACTACTGAGCAGCGCTGTCGTGTTGCAGGCGCTGGCGCGCCGACTCGGCCCAGGGGCTGTCGGCCGCCAGTTCCAGGAACGCTTGCCAGTGAGCCTGCGCCTCGTCGCGCCGGTCAAGCTCGTCGAGCAGGCGCGCCAGGTGATAATGGGCGTCGGCGTAGTTGGGGTGGCAGGCCAGCGCGCCGTTCAAGGCCGCCAGCGCCAGCTCGTGACGCCCTAGCTCGGCCAGCACGCAGCCCAGGTTGGCCCGGGCCTCGACGTAGTCCTCGTCCAACTCCAGCACCATGTAATAGCGCTCGGCCGCGGCGGCTGTCTCGTGCAGTCGGTACAGCAACTCAGCCAGGGCGAAACCAATTTCCGGGTCGGGCCCGCCGGCGGCCAGCGCGGCCCGATACATTTCGGCGGCTTCAGAGCCGCGCCCCTGTTCGTCGAGTTCAGCCGCCAGGGCGCACAGCTCCTCGGGCGAGCGGGGCAAATCGGCTTCGCTGAGTATGGATGGCGTGGCGGTCGCGTCGTCGGCGTCAAAATCGAGTTGCAATTGCCCGCCGGGATCGACAAGTCGATCGTCCCGATGAACGAGCAGGCGTCCACCATCGACGGCCAGCGACAGCTCGGCCAACGGTCGCTCGACATCGGGGAGCAATTGTCGGAGTTGCGCGAGTTGGGCCGCGATCGCGCCGGTCGAAAGTCCCGCGGAGCGCAGTTCGATCAACTTCCGCGCGGTCGCCAACTCGGCAAAGTCGAAGTAGGCCAGTCGGTGGACCTGGGCCGTTGGTCGCAGCAGTCCGCGCGTCTGCCAGCCGCGGACCATCGCCACCGGCACGCCCAGCAACTCGGCCAGCATGGCCGCCGTGTACAGGTGCTGTACGTGCGGCTCGGCTTCAATCAGGCCCAGTCGACGCCAGAGGTCGGTTTCGAGGACGATCCGCGTTTTGCCGGCATCGACCGCCGCGCGCCACGCCGGGGGCAACGACCCGCGGACGGCGCCGCGGTTCTTTGAATCATCACCGACCACGATCCAATCGACCTGGTCCTGGTGCTTGTCGACGAGCGTGGCGCCGCGCTGGCGGAGCAGACGCTCGGCCTCGCCTCGCGTCATGCTGGCCAATCGACTGGCCAGCGAGATTCGCAGGCCGTCGAGCTTGGTGGACGGCGAAGTTTCGACAGGCGTGGTCATGGAATGATTGCTTGGCAGACGAGCTGGCGGCAAAGGGAGGTGCTAGCAGCGTAGTGTCGTCGATGGCTGGCGCTGCTGTCAAACGCCCGCTGGCGGCGGCCACACGGCGGAGATACTTGCCCGGCTTGCCAGGATTGTTTGACCGGCATTTTCGTTGCCAGCAGCAAAGAGCGCAGGCTCGAATGGCCGACGAATCTATGTGCGGTCGTCTCGCGCCGCGCTCGCGTGCCGCGCCGACGGTCGATTTGCGCTAGGGATACACGACGATGGCCACTGGATCGAGGGAAAACCCGCAGCCACAGCCGGGTCGCGCCGCGCGCGGACTGGGCGCCGTGGCCGACTGGGTCGCCAATCTGGGGGCGGTGGTCATGCAGTGGATCACCTCGATCGGCGAGGTGGCGCTGTTCGCCTTTGGCACGGTTCGCTGGGCGGTGACGCGATTTCCTTATCGCGAGACCGTGATGCCGAACTTCTACCAGATCGGCGTCCTCAGCCTGCCGGTGGTCGCCCTGACCGGGACGTTCATCGGCATGATCCTGGCCGTGCAGAGCTATTCGCAGTTCCGCTTGTTGCACATCGAAACCCGACTGGGTGGCGTGATCAATATTTCACTGGTCCGCGAGTTGGGACCGGTGCTGGCCGCGACGATGCTCGCCGGCCGCGTCGGCAGCGCCATGGCGGCCGAGTTGGGGACCATGCGCGTGACCGAGCAGATCGACGCCTTGTCGGCTATGGGGGTCAGCCCGTTGCACTACCTGGTGGTGCCGCGATTACTGGGGTGTCTGGTGCTGATTCCGGCCTTGACGATCATGGCCGACTTCATGGGCGTGGTCGGCGGCGGGTTCTATGCGACGGTGCTGCTGGGGATCGATGCGCACCACTATTGGGAAAACTCACAGCGAGTCGTCAGCTCGTTTGACTTGTTCGGCGGCGTATTCAAGAGCCTGTTCTTCGGCGCGGCCATTGCCATGATTAGCTGCCACCGCGGGTTTCACTGCGACCCGGGGGCCGAAGGGGTGGGCCGCGCCGCGACAAGCGCCTTTGTGACGTCGTTCGTGTTGATTCTGATCCTGAATCTGCAACTCGATATCCTGCTCGATAACTTGTACATGTTTCTCTGGCCGTCGGGTGTGTCGTTCCTGTAGTCAGATGGGGAGAACGGTTGCAAGCAGAACGAGGCCGGTGGATCAACGATGGTAGACCGCGAACAGCAATCCGATGAACGCGAGGGGGCCGAGCGGCCGATTCTCGAACTGCGCGATCTGCATGTGCAGTTCGAGAACTATCGCGTGCTACGCAACATCAATCTGCAGATCCCGCGCGGCCAGACGCTGGCCGTGATCGGCGAGAGCGGTTGCGGCAAGACGGTGTTGCTCAAGACGCTGATCGGGCTGATTCGGCCGACGTCGGGTCAGATGTTGTTCGACGGCCAGGACTTGGCCACGTTGAATGACCAGCAACTGGCCGAGCAGCGGTTGCGCTACGGCTTTGTGTTTCAACAGGCGGCCCTGTTCGACAGCATGACCGTCGAGCAGAACGTCTCGTTCCCGGTGCGTCAGCATCGCCACAAGCGTCCCGAGGACGTCCGCAGTGACGTGATTCGCCGGCTGGCCCAGGTGGGGCTGCCCGAGACGGCGGCCGCCAAGAAGCCCGCCGAACTATCGGGCGGTATGCGGAAACGAGTCGGGCTGGCTCGGGCCTTGGCGCTGAGCCCCGAGGTGGTGTTGTACGACGAGCCGACGACCGGGCTCGACCCGATCATGAGCGACGTGATTAACGAATTGATGATCCGCACCCGGCAGAACGAGCCGGTGACCAGCGTCGTGGTGACCCACGACATGCACACCGCGGTCAAGGTGCCCGACCGGGTGGTGATGCTGTACCCGCTGGCGCGGCTAGGACGCGACGAGCCGCAAGTGATCTTCGATGGGCCGCCCGAGGAGTTGGAACGAACCAAGGATAAGCGAGTGCGGCAGTTCGTCCGCGGCGAAGCCGGGGAACGACTGATGGAGTTGCAGGACGCGGGTAACTAAACGGATCGCGCCGGTGAGAATCGCCGGCAAAATGACCGCAAGACAAAACGCTGATGAACGAACGCATTGTTCAATTCCGTGTCGGTGTCACCATGGTCGCGGCGGCGATGATTGCCGTGATCTTGGTGTTGCTGTTCGACGGGTTTCCCGACGTCTTCAAGAAGAGCGACAAGACATTCTATGTCGCCTTCGACCAGGCGCCGGGCATCTCGGAAGGGACTCCCGTGCGCCGCAGCGGCATTCTGATTGGCCGGGTGTCGAAGGTTGACTTTGCCGAAGACTTGGGCTTGCAGCCCCAGGACAACGCGCGTGTGATTGTGACCCTGTCCGTGTATTCAAACCGCGTGCTCCGCAAGAACGAGACGCCGCAAATCGGCAAGTCGATCCTCGGTGGCGATTCGGTGATCGAGTTCATGCTGGATGTCAACAAGGAAGACGGCAACCTGGTCCCCGAGGGGAACACGATCCTGGGGAAGACGATCAAGGATCCCTTCGACACCATTGGCAACATCGAGCAGAACTTGTCGATCGCTATCGGCTCGATCGCCCACACGGCGAACGAAATCGGCCTGTTGGCGCGGCGGGTGAACGATCTGTTGGCCAACAACGACGAGCAGATGATTCGCATCGTCGGCAAGGCCGAAGCCACGCTCGACCAACTCCAAATAGCCGTCGGCGGCGCCAACGAGTTGATGAACGACCCGCAAATGCGTGAAAACATCCGCCGCACCGCGGCCGATTTGCCCAAGGCGCTCAACGAGTTTCACACCTCGCTGGCCGAGATGCGCGGCGTCTTTCAATCGGCCAACCGCAATATCGAGAACCTGGAAGGCTTGACCAAGCCCCTGGGCGAACGGGGCGCCGAACTGATCGACAATCTGAGCCGGGCCTCGGCGCGGCTCGATACCACGCTGAACGACGTCAGCGCCTTTGCCAAACAGTTGAATTCCCGCGAGGGGACATTGGGACAGTTGCTGAACGACGACCAGCTTTATCAGAAGCTGAACACGGCGGTGGGGAGTCTGAGCGACATCTCGCGGGAGTTGCGTCCCATTCTGCACGACACGCGGGTCTTCACCGACAAGATTTCGCGGCATCCCGAGTCGCTGGGCGTGCGCGGCGCGATCTTCCCGAAGCCGGGGGTTAAGTAATGGCCCGTTGTCAGTGGTCAGTAGTCCGTTGTAAAGACGCTTTCGCAACTGACTACTGACCACTGACCACTGACAAAGGAATTGCGTTCCGTCCAGCCTTTAGCGAGCGACTGTTTCCTGTTCGTCTCGTTTGCTGAACCGCGGTGTGAGGATCGGCGCGGTTGGCGCGCTGATGCCGCTGGGTTGTTCGACGCGCGGCGGCGGCACGTAGCCTTCGGTCTTGCTCCCCTGGCGCAGGTTCTCGGCCCGGGTCAGCAGTTGCTCGTTGGGGACAATCGTCTGGGGCTGCAATTGAAAGTCGAGCGCCCGTTCATCCCGAATCTCGTACGGGATGACGTTCTCGGCAAAGAAGTCGAGTGGAAAGATCTGGTACCAGGGGGGCGGAATCCACTGGGTGACCGAGAGAGTCTCGTAGCCGTCCTTGACCAGCTTGATCTTCCGCTGGCCGTAATAGATGTAGTCGGTTGAAACCGGGGTCGTGCCGATTTCGTCGTTGCCGATATAGACCAAGGCGCCGGGCGGGTTGCTGCGCACGGTCAGGCGGCGCTGTACGCAACCGGTCGACCCGGCGCATAGCAGCGCCAGCGCGCAGCCCAGCACGGCAAGGCGCAAACCCAGCGACGATGGTGCGGCCAGGGCTGACACTTGTGAGGAACCTTGTGCCGGAATCGGCGTCGTACCAGGGGGCTTGGCCTGCGCCCCGTGGGGGCGGGCCAAGACGTAAGGCGGGCAGGGCACGGACTATACTCACACGGTTTTGCCCCGACCAGGGCAAACTAGCGATATTCGAGCGGGCCAAACCGTGTACCGATTGCATCTTTGGCCGCCGGTTGTGATAGCAGCCCGGGTTTGATTAAGATAAGTGGTTGAATCGTGCGAGTTTGTGCCGTTTGCCAGGCGCCGCCCACCGCCGCCCCACGTATGCGTCGACGGTTAGAAGATGGATAAAAAACCGGTAAACTGGCAGACCTTCATCGAGTACGCCGAACTCACCGACCAAGGGCTGCGTCGCACCAACAATCAGGACTCGCACGGCTCGGTCATCAGCAGCAGCGAGTCAATGTGGCAGCGGCGCGGCCATCTGTTCATGGTGGCCGACGGCATGGGGGCTCACGCCGCCGGCGAGTTGGCCAGCAAGATCGCCGTCGACACCGTGCGACTCAGCTACTTCAAGCTTCCCGACGCTTCGGCGCCCGTCGCGCTCAAAAAGTCGATCGAGGAAGCGAACTCCAACATTCACACCCGTGGCGAGTCGAATCCCGACTTCCGTGGCATGGGGACGACGTCGTCGGTGCTGGCCCTGCTGCCCCAGGGGGCGCTGGTCGGGCACGTCGGCGACAGTCGCGCGTATCGGTTGCGCGGCAATCGGATCGAGCAGCTCTCGGCGGACCACAGCCTGGTTTGGGAGATGATGGCGGCCAACCGGCTTAGCGAGCGGGATTTGCCGAACTATATTCCCAAGAACGTGATCACGCGTTCGCTCGGCCCCAACGAAAACGTGCAAGTCGACCTGGAAGGTTTTTTCCCGCTGGTCGAAGGGGACACCTTCCTGCTCTGCAGCGATGGGCTCAGCGGTCAGGTGGAAGACGAAGAGTTGGGCGTCATTTTGCAGGCGCTGCGACCGGCCGACGCGGTGCGCGTGCTGGTCGAGTTGGCCAATCTGCGCGGCGGGCCGGACAATATTACCGTGATCGTCGTCAAGGTGGTGGGTGCCCCGCTGGTATCGTCGTCCGCGGCGAGCAACAGTGACTCGGGTGCGCCAAAGTCACCTGGATCGGCGGTGACCAAAGTGCTGTGGGCGGTTTGCGCGCTGGCGATCTTGGGGGCGATGGGCTTCGGAGTGGCTGGGCTGGTGATGTTTGCCGGGGCTTTGGGGTTGCTGGGGGGCGCGATGGGGTTGTTCGCCCTGGTCTGGCGCTCGCAAGTCGCCGCCGATCAGGCGCCGGTCGCGAACACCGGCGGCATGCTGGGACGCGGGCCGCATCGGTCGCTGGTTTGCGATCCGACTTTGGAACTGTTGAAGCGCTGGAACCAGTTGATCGAGCCGGTCTGCCAGACCGCCCGCAATCAGCAATGGGAAATCGACTGGGAAAAGTTCGAGGGCTTGAAGCGACGGGCGCAAACGGCCGCCGAGCAGCAGCAATATCTGGTCGCGGCGCGTGAGTTTTGTTTCGCGATCATCGCGCTGATGGGCGAAGTCCGCTCGCAGCGCTATCGCCGCGGCAGCGGCTCGGCGGGCTAGTCGGTCGGGCCTCCGCCTGTCGACTTCGGCGGCTTTGACTCGCGCGCCGCATTTGTTTGCTCCACGCAACCGCGACAATTTTTCGCGGTTTTAACCCGAGTCGCGGTGTGCTTGCGACGCCTGGCAAACCCTAACGATTGCCCAAGCTTTTCCAGTTCTTGATTCGCTCATAGCGTTGCGTGGCGTTGGTCGATCATTTCCATGAGCGCCTTCGCTTTGCCCGCGGCAATGGCGCTTGTGGACGGCCACTCCTGGATCGCGGACTCGGAATGTGGCGGCTTGGATGTCTCAGCTCGATTTGTCCACAACTTCGTTGCCCCTGGCGCATCGTCACGCCTGGCGACGCCACGCCCGAGTTTCCCTGTCGGTGGTCGTTCCCTGCTTCAATGAGGAGGACGTCCTCGAACGGACGCACGCGCGGTTGACCCACGCGCTAGCGGGAGAGAACGTCGACCTCGAACTCATTTACGTTGACGACGGCAGCCGCGACGGGACCGCCGATGTGTTGCGCGAGTTGCTGGCGACCGACGCTCGCGTGCGCGTGGTCCGCTTGTCACGCAACTTCGGCCATCAGGTGGCCGTGACCGCGGGGCTGGACCATGCCACGGGCGCGGTCGTGGTGTTGATCGACGCTGACTTGCAAGACCCGCCCGAGGTGATCGCCGAGATGCTCGCGCGGTGGCGCGATGGTTTCGACGTGGCCTATGGTCGCCGCCTCGATCGGGCCGGCGAGACGCCGCTCAAGCTGTTGACCGCGCGATGGTTCTATCGCGTGATGAACTGGATTTCCGAAACGCCCATTCCGGCCGACGTGGGGGATTTCCGCTTGCTGGACCGGGGTGTGGTCGACGCGCTGAAGCAGATGCCCGAGGCCGACCGGTTCTTGCGCGGCATGGTCAGTTGGGTCGGCTTTCGCCAGACGCAGGTTCTGTATCACCGCGAAGCGCGGGCCGCCGGGCAGAGCAAGTATCCGCTAGCTCGAATGATGCGGCTGGCGGTCGATGGCATCCTGTCATTCTCGAACTGGCCGCTGCGAATGTCGCTGTGGGCCGGCGCGGCTTTGGTTGTCGCTGGCCTGGTCGGCGCCGTTTGCTTGTGCGGCCTGAGGTTTGTTGGCCACGAGTCGATCGCCGATTGGAGCATTGTTCTGGCGGCGCTGGCGATCATTGGCGGCATGCAACTGCTGGCCATCGGCGCGGTGGGGGAATATGTCAGCCGTGTCTATCGCCAGTCTCGAGGGCGGCCATTGTACGTGACCGCCGAACGACTTGGCTTTGCCGCTGTCGAGCAGCGCCGTCAAACGGCCTGAGCTGAGCTGCGCTTCTCGACTAAATTTAGCGTATGCGTCTACCAAGCCGGTGGCTTTGCCACCGAGATCGGCGGCAAAGCCGCCGGCTTGGGTGAGCAAACGATACATGCTTCAGAGAATTGCTTTAGCTCGCGCGCCCCGGCGTGAATTCGGCCAGGTTATAGCGGCGAATCTTGCGATCAAGCGTCGATCGCTCGATGCCCAACATCTGAGCCGCCTGGCTTTTGTTGCCGCGCGTGGCCTTGAGCGTGGCCAGAATGTGCTGACGTTCCAGGTCGTCGAGCGAACAGGGGATGAACTCGTGCGACGCGCGAAACGATTCGACGGCCGCGGCGTTGCCGAGCTTCGAGAGCATCAGGTCGCCGATGTCGATCATCTCGTCCTGGGCCAAGACCACGGCCCGCTCGACCACGTTTTTCAATTCGCGGACGTTGCCGGGCCAGCGATACTGCCGCAGTTGTTCCAGCGCGCGGGGCGTATAGCCCGACAGCTTGCGACCTGTCTCGCGGCAATAGCGATCGAAGAAGTAATAGGCCAGTTCGACGACGTCCTCCGGACGCTCGCGCAGCGGCGGGACGATGATCTCGAGCACGTGCAGACGGAAGTAGAGGTCGCGACGAAAGCGTCCCTCGGCGACATCCTGCTCCAGATCGCGATTCGTGGCGGCGATCACTCGCACGTCGACCTTCACTGGCTCGCTGCCGCCGACGCGCTCGAAGGAATGCCCCTCGAGCACACGGAGAAACTTGGCCTGGATCGACGGGCTCATCTCGCCGATTTCGTCGAGCATCAGGGTTCCCTGGTGCGAAGCCTCGAACTTGCCGATCTTACGCTGCTGGGCGCCGGTGAACGCCCCGCGCTCGTGGCCAAACAGTTCGCTCTCGAGCAAGCTTTCGGCCAGGGCGGCGCAATTCAAACAGACGAACGGTCCACGGCGTCGCGGGCTGGAAAAGTGAAGCGCCCGGGCAACTAGTTCCTTGCCCACGCCACTTTCGCCGCGCACCAGCACCGTGGCGTTGGTGGGCGCGGCCCGGGCGATCTCGCGCGAGATGCGGGCCATGGTGCTGCTGCTGCCGATGATTTCGCTTTGCACTCCCAGCCGTTCGCGCAGTTGCTGGTTTTCGTCCCGAATCTGGTTCAGATTCTCGGCCAGCTCTTGTCGCCGGCGCAGATTGTGCAACGCTACGGCCACGGTGTCGGCCACGGCCAGCGTGAACTCCAGGTCTTCGGGGTCCGGCGGCTTGCCCTGGCCGGTGGTGTACAGGTGGATCAGGCCGAACGTCCGCTTGCCGCGGCGAATTGGCGCGCACAGCACGCTGCTGGCGTGGATTTCCCCTTTGCTGTCGCGGCTGTTGACCATGCTGTCGCCCAGCACGTTCCGCGCCAGCACCGCTTCTCCTTGCGACAACACCGTGACCGCCACGAATGGCGAGACGCGATGGTATGGCAACTGCGTCGACGTGCGTGACGCGACAACCGTCAGGCTGTCGGCCACTTGTCCGGGCTCGCGCGGCGGCGGCGCGGTCGGGTCGTTGAGCAAGAATACCGCCCCGGCATCGACGCGCGTGCCTTCGAACAAGCCGTCGAGGGCCACCTTGGCCAGCGCTAATGGATCGGCCGCCTTGGCCAGTTCAAAGGCGATCCGACAAAGTCTGGCCGCCGCCTGTCCCGCCGACGGCTCGGGCAACCCGTTCTCCTCGGGCTGAAAATACTTGGTCCGCTGGCGACGATGCGTGATCGTTGTCGGCTCGGACAGCTCGGCGTCGGCAAACACCGCCGAACCCACGGCCGGCTCGGGCGCGGCATCTTCCGCGAGCTTGCCGGCCACCGTGGCGTCGGGGAAGGCCTGATGCAGTTCGTTGACGAATTTGATTTGCGAATCGCCAATGCGAATCACATCGCCCGTATTGAGCGGCCGCTCGCCGTGAATGTCTTCCTGGCCGACGCGGGTGCCGTTGCGGCTGTCCAGGTCGCGGACGTGCCATTGGTCGTCAACCGGGAACACCTCGGCATGGAATCGGCTGCAGCGCTCGTCCTTGAGGACAATGGTGTTGGTCGAGGCGCGCCCAATGGTCACCTTCGCGCCGGCCGACAGCCGGAACACGTCGCTCCATTTCGAGCCTTCGCGGATGACCAAGTAGGCGAGCATGGCGATAAAGTTCCTCTCCTCACCACCTTATCGAGCCACAGGCCGTCGAAGCAAGCGCTGCCGGGGGGCGATCGGCCGGGGGGACAGGCGAAAACCTGGGCCCAAGATGGACGTCCCCGTGGCCCGGTCGTTGCTTCGATCCGGGGGCGGAATTATAGTGCGCGCAGGCCCAGGCGTGACTTTTCCGGCAAGAACACAGCCTCTAGCGAGAACATGGCAATGCGACGCGCTTGGCTGCTTTCGATCGCCGTGGTCCTGGCTTTGACGCCCTGCGCCGGCGCCCAGGCCCCGAACGACCCATACGCCGACGGGCTGAACAAGGGGTTGGCGACCGGCTGGCCACCGTTCTACAAGCCTTTGAAGATCACGCCGCGCGACCAGTTGTACTATGCCATGGGCTGGTGCCGGACGAATCATTACAAGTACAAGCCCGAGGATCTAGTCGTTGTCGACAAGCTCCCCGAGGCCGAGTATGAGGGGAAAGTCGAGCAGGTGGCCGAGGCGGCGCTAACGATCGCGCCGAAGTTCCCGTCAACCAAGCCGACGCTGGTCTTTACTCACCCGGCCGCCACGCGGATCACGATCACCGGCAAAGCCGAGCGAGCCGCGCTGAAGCCTGGGCAGTACCTCCGTTTCACCGCCACGATCGACGAGCGGGGGCGCGCGGTCGAGCCAGTGCGCGAGTTGGAGATCGTCGCCGCCGACGAGGCCAAGCGTGTCGGCGCCGTCGAGGCCAATAAGCAGGTTCCGGTGGTTGGCCGGTTGGGCCAGGTACACGGCAACGAATTAAAGTTGACGATCGCCGAGGGGAAGATTCGCGCCGTGACGATCGCGCTGGCCAGCGACGCGGCGATCGAGCTGTTCACCAGCGAACTGGCCTACGCCAATCCCGGCGACAAGCTATCGGTCAAAGGCCGCGTCTATCATCCGGACAATGCTCCCGACGAAACTGATGTCTACGCCACCGAGTTGACGATCGAACGGGCCGAGACGCTCACGGCCCCGCTGTCGGCACGCCGCAAGCCGCTGGCGACTGCCAGCAAGTAGCGGTCATTCGCCGTGGCCCGATAGCTCTTGTCGCGCGTTGCCCACTGGCGATACGATGCGCGCTGTACAACGTCCGAATTCATCGGACGGGCCAGGGGCGAAGGAGCTTTTCATGGCGAGTTGGCTGGCTTTTCAGCGCGGCTTGATTTGCGCCGTGGCGTGGCTGGCTGGTACCGCGCCGCTGGCGGCGCAGAACTCCGGCGCGCTCCTTCAGCAGGGTGTCGGGGGCGTGTCGATCGACACGGACGGCACCCTGAAAGCGGCCCAGGTCGACCAGACGAACCACCTGCGCCAGGCGATGGTCGAAGCCATGCAGCCGGTCCCCGACGCGCTGGCGCCGACCGCCGAGCTGCGCAAGATTTCGCTTCGCCAGCTCGAGCAGACCGTGGCGGCACTGCTGGCCGACGGTGAGCCCTTGCCGGACGAGATTCGCTACCTGGCCGGCCTGCAATCGATTCGCTATGTGTTCGTCTACCCTGAGCGCAAGGACATCGTTCTGGCGGGTTACGCCGAAGGGTGGCTGCTCGACAAGCGTGGCAACGTGGTGGGGCGTGTCAGCGGCCGGCCCGTGATGCGGTTTGATGATTTGCTGGTAGCGCTCCGCTGGGCGCTAGCCGGCGAACAGAAAGGGCCCATCGCTTGTTCAATCGATCCTTCGGCCGAAGGAATGGCCAAGCTGCAAGACATAGCCGCCAAGCTGACAAATATCAGCCAACTTTCCACGGACGATTTGGCAAAGACGCTGGGATCGCAAGCGATTCGGGTCGAAGGAATTGACGCGAGCACGCACTTGGCTCGGACGATCGTCGCCGCCGACTACCGCATGAAGCGGTTTGGCATGAAGTTGGAGCCGTCGCCTGTGCTTGGTTTGCCAAGTTATATCGACCTGTTGGTACGACGAAGTCAGCAAGGTCTCGAGACACCGCGCTGGTGGATGGTTCCTAACTACCTTCCCTTGTTTACCGACGCCGACGGTCTGGCTTGGGAAATACGGGGCAGCAGCGTCACGACGATGGCCGAAGAAACCCTGTTCGCTCAGAACGGAGCCCGGCAAGGTTCACAAGCGGCGAGTCCCGAAGCGCTGCAATGGGCCAACAAGTTCACGGAAAAGTACAGCCACTTGGCGGTCAAGGAGCCTGTCTTCGGCGAATTGCGGAACGTGATGGAGTTGGCCCTGGCGTCGGCCCTGATCATCCGTCACCGGCTGGCCGAGAAAGCCGACTATCGTTGGCAAGTCTTCGCCGACGCCAGCCAACTTTCCCCCGAGGTCTACGACACGCCTCGTACAGTGCCGACCCAGGCGAGCATCACCCGCAAGGGGACGAACTACGTTATTTCGGCCTCGGGCGGGGTGGAAATCCGGCCCGAGCAGTTCCTGGACCGGGTCGAGCGGAACCCCGCTGTCGATACCGCCCGGCAGGCGGCCACCCCCAAGCCGGACACGGCCTGGTGGTGGAACTAACCCGGCTGGATGGAGGGGGCCGGTGCCCCGGATAACCGGCAAAACCCTGGAATCGGGCGGTTTCCCGGTTGGGTTTCCGGGGGCTGAGCGGACTATTTTCGCCCCTGAAACTGTGTCGAAGAGGCTGCTGGTCGAGTTATACTGAAACGATTGGTTGCTCGGCGGCAGGTCGGCCATGACTCGGTCTTGGTTTGGCTAGTGAGTGTTGCTGGCTCGGTCGGAAATTACACGGGGATCGACAGGATTTTCTCGGGAGTCAATGTATGCTGCGCCGCACCCTGCCCATCCAGCGTTTCTTGCAAGTCTGGTCGTTGTTTTTTCTGGCGACCATCTTGGTTGGCGCGGTGGCAAACCAGGCGTTTGGGATTGGCGCGGTGCGCCAAGCCGTCGGTGGCGTGCATATCGATACCAGTGGCACGTTGCGCAACGTCAACTTGTCTGACATGGAATTGATGCGCAATGCCATGGCGCAGCAAATGGAAGCGGTCCCGGGCGATCTGAACGCGCCTAACGAATTGCGCAAGGTCTCGCTCAAGCGGTTAGAGAAAGCCGTCGCCGAGCACTTGGCCAGCAACAAGCCGCTGCCCGATGAGATGCGGTTTCTCGCGGGCCTGCAATCGATCAAGTACGTGCTGGTCTATCCCGAGCAGCAAGACCTGGTGCTCGTGGGCCATGGCGAAGGTTGGGTGGTGGACAAGCACGGTTTTGTCGTCGGCCGCACCACGGGAAAACCAGTGCTGTTGCTCGACGACCTGACGGTGGCGTTGCGCGCGGCGCGGCAATGCGTGCAAGGGGGCGGCATCAGTTGCTCGATCGATCCGCGCGAGGCTGGCTTGCGCAGCTTGCGTGAATACGCCTCGCGGCTCACGGACATCAGCCAGGTCTCCGAGCAACAGATCGAACAAACGCTTGGCATGCAGGACATTAGTGTGCAGGGGGTGGCTTCCAGCACGCACTTCGCGCGCGTGCTGGTGGCGGCCGACTACCGGATGAAGCGGATCGGCATGAGGCTCGACCCGTCGCCGCTGCCTCGAATTCTTCCCAGTTACATCGAGATGGTGAGTCTCTCGGGGCGCGGTATGCAGAACATGACGCCGCGCTGGTGGTTGACGCCCAACTATCCGGCCTTGTTGGCCGATCCGAACGGCTTGGCCTGGGAGCTGAGTGGTTGCAGCGTCAAGACGATGACCGACGACACGTTTTTCAATGCCGACGGCACCAAGAAGCAAGCCGGCGCCGCCAGCAGCACGGCGCAACTGTGGGCCAATAAGATGACCGACCACTACGACGAGTTGGCCAAGAAAGAGCCGATCTTCGCGCAGTTGAAAAACTGCATGGATCTGGCGGTGGTCGCTTCGTTGATCGTCAAGTTTGATCTCGCCGCCAAGGCGGGTTGCAGCTTGTTCGCGTTGAATGACCCGATGCATCTGATGAATGAAAGCTTCGAAACGGCGAAGCAAGTCCCCTCGCAAGTCAGCGTCAGCCGCAAGAACAGCGGCTACATCATCAGCGCGTCGGGCGGCGTCGAGATTCGGCCGGCCCAGTTCCTGAATCATGTCGAACACACGTCGAACTTGGCCCCCGTGGTCAAGGCGTCGGCGCCCGAGGCGCCCAAGCATTGGTGGTGGAACTAGCAGGCCCCCGCGAAACTTGTCCGTGGATCGTTCGATCGTGTTGGTAATCCGCCCCTAAGTTTGGCGACTGCTTAGTAAGGCGGTCGCGTTGTTCGGTTCATCCGTGTAGTACGCTAAAGTCGCATTAACGATTTTTAATCGCGACCACTCATCGTGTGTCGTCATCACCTTAATCCTTCTTTGCAGGGCAGCTCGATGTTCCGTAAGCCAATGTTTCGTACCTGGGCTGGGCTTTGCCTGACGCTTACGGTCCTGGTGGTCTGCAACTGGTCGCGTATCGCGCTGGCGTTTATCGGCGTGGCCCAAGCCGTCGGTGGCGTTCACATCGACCCCAACGGCGTCGTTGTCAACGTGCTGCCGGCCGACATGGAAGCCATGCGCAACGCCATTCAGGCCAACTTGGAGAACATTCCTGGCAATGTGAACGAGGCCAACGAACTGCGCAAGGTCTCGCTCAAGCGGCTCGACAAAGCCGTGGCCGAGCATCTGGCCAGCGGCAAGCCCCTGGCCGACGAAATCCGTTTTATGGCCGGGCTGCAGTCGATCAAGTACATCCTGGTTTACCCCGAGCAACAGGACATCGTCCTGGTCGGCTACGGCGAAGGCTGGGTGCTCGACAAGCAGGGCTACATCGTCGGCCGCACCACCAAGAAGCCGGTGCTGTTGCTCGATGACTTCACCGTGGCCTTGCGAGCCGCGCGGCAGAGCATGCGCGGCGGCGGTATTAGTTGCTCGATCGACCCGACCGAAAGTGGCCTGAAGGCGCTGCGCGAATACGCCGCCAAGCTCACCGAGATCGGCCAGTTGTCGACCGAACAGGTCGAGCAGACCTTGGGCATGCAGAACATCTCGGTCAGCGGCGTCCCGGCCAACAGCCACTTTGCCCGGGTGTTGGTCGCGGCCGACTATCGCATGAAGCGGATCGGCATGAACCTAGACAAATCGCAAGTGGTGCCCGGGTTGCCCAGCTACATCGACCTGCTTAGCGGCGGCGGTCGCGGCATGCAAAGCATGACGCCGCGCTGGTGGCTGGTGCCGAACTATCCAGCGATCCTGGCCGACCCGAACGGCTTGGCCTGGGAACTGCGCGGCTGCAGCGTGAAGACGATGACCGAGGAAACCTTCTTCAACCCCGACGGCGGCAAGAAGCAAACGGGTCAGTCGAGCCCCGCCGCCCAGCAGTGGGCCAACAAGATGACCGAGAAGTTCGACAAGCTGGCCGAAAAGCAGCCGGTGTTCGGCCAGTTGAAGAACTGCATGGACCTGGCCGTCGTGACCGCGCTGATCGTCAAGCACGATTTGGCCGCCAAGGCGGGGCTCAGCCTGTTCAGCACGGCCGACCCGATGCATCTGGTGAACCAGAGCCTGGAGACGCCGCGCATGGTGCCGACCCAAGCCGGCGTCACGCAGAAGGGCTCGAGCTTCATCGTCAGCGCTTCGGGAGGCGTCGAGATTCGCACCGCCGATTCACTGAACCGGGTCGAGACGACCGAGAAGCTGACGCCGATTCGCCAGACGCTCAAAACGCCCGAGCCGAGCCACTGGTGGTGGAATTGAGGCAGTAAGCGATTAGCGATTAGATCAAGACAGATTGTGCGATCACACAAGCCCAGGGGTCTCATCCCCTGGGTTTTTTATTGCCGTGTGGCAAGCATTTCATCGCGCGCTGCCTCGCTGCGAAAGTTGACGCAGCGCACCCGCTGTAAGTTGGCGGCGGCGCGGGGAAAGTGGCGATCGACGTAGTTTTGTTCCGCCAGCGCGACGAGCGTGGCAGGGGGGCGAGGCAGGCACGATTTGGCCAGCGCCAACTCGTCGGCCATCAGCCAGTCGGCCACGCGGGCCGCGATCGAATCGCTCGTCACGTCCCAGCTCGCGGGCAACGGCTTGGCGGCGCTTTGATCGACCTCCCACAGGAACGCCCAGGGGTCGATGACCAGCAGCGCGGGGCCGGCGCACTGTCGCACCTCGCTGGGCGACGTAAAAGCCGCGCCAAGTTCCCTCGCCCAGCGTCGGCTATTGATCGCCATGGCGGCGACGCACAGCCAGTGCATGTCGGTGCCGTCGCAGGGATGTGCTCGATCGACCTCGCGCAAACGGTCGACCACCTCGCCGCCGCCGATGACCAGCACGGTGCGCGCCGGCGTTTGCCGCGCGTGCCAGGCTTGCCACACACCGGCTAGTTGAGGCAGGTCGAACAAGCTCCCCCCCAGCTTGACCACGCGCGTCGGTGGCCGCGTCAACTCGGTCATGGGCGCAACTCGCTGGCCAGCACGGCCACGGCATGGGCCGGCGCGGCACGCGACACATCGGGGCCCAGGTGTTCACCGAGCGAAACGATCGGCGTCGCGGGGAGCACCTCAGCGACCACGCGGCGGACCAGGAACTCCCCTTCGCCGCTCAGCAGCACTCGCTCGGGATGTTGACTTTGGCGGTCGAGAACTTGGCGCAGCGCGCCGACCAGCAAACGCTGCTGGGCCGCGGCAACTGTTTCGGCGGCGCGTCGGGCGTCGTCTCGGCTGAACAGCGCCCGATCGGCGCAGATCATTCGCGCCAGCCGGTCGTGCGCCGCCTCGCGAGTGAACGGCCGTCCGTCGGCGGTATCGCACCGGTCGTGTTCCTCGGGCAATTGTTCCAACAACAGCCAGGCGTCGGCCGTCGTGGCGAAGAGTTCAGCCGCGACGTGGCACGTTTGTCCGTGCCAGGGGAGCCGCTCGACCAGCGCGCAGATCGGCGTGCGTCGGACCCCGGTGTAAACAAGTTCCCCGGTGGCCAGTCGAGCGGGGTCCGTCTGGCCGCTGGAGTTGACGCGCCCGGCGACAATCGGGATCAGATCGCTGGTCGTCGAGCCAATATCCACGAGCAGGGCAGGGCGCCCCTTGGCAAATCGCGCCGCAAACGCCGCCAGCGCATGCCAGTTCGAGGCTGCGGCCAGCAGTGGCGCCTCGCACGCCGCGACGGCATCGACGAATCGCCCATCGACCAGATAGATCGTGAACGCCCGCCCGCCGGCGGCATCACCGACCGCGCGCACGATCCGCCGCGCTCCGTCAGCCTTAGTGGCGAAACAGTCGGCCAGTTCGCCGGTCATCGTTACGGCCAACCGCTCGGCCGGCGGCGCCTCGGCGATCAGTTGGGCCAGCGCCGCCGACAAGCCCGTTGGCTCGCGCCACAAGGGAAAGGGCATGCTGGCCGCGTAGCCGCGCCCGTCGGCGACCTTCAAGTTCGCCCCGCCAATGTCGAGTCCCAGCCAGTTCACAAGCGTTGCTCCGGCAAGTGTGCTGTGGTGACGTCGGCGGCGGGTAGCATTTTGACGCCGCCGGACGACGTGAACTCAATCGTATCGCGCGTAAACTCCAGCTTGGGCAAACTTCCGGCGGCGACATCCAATAGCGCCTGGGCCAGGTTCTGACGACATGCGGCGCGCAGACCGATATACGAGGTCGTCAGTCGCGGGTTGACTTCCACCACCACGTCGTCGCGCCCGTCGTTGGCGCTGCCCAGGATTAGATCGACGCCCAGGTACCCCAGCCGCGGCGGCAAGGTGGCCACCGCCCGCTGGCCGAGGGTCCGGGCCCGCGCGGCCAGGGGCGCCGGCAGCGGCAGCGAGCCGCCTAGGTACGAGAAGGGCTGCTCAATGCCCGGCCAATCGTCGCCGCAACTCGCCAGTCGCAAGTTTTGCGCGCAAGGTTCAAGCGAGACGTCGCCTTGAGGACCGCACAAGAAGGCGATGCTCGCGGCCTGGCCGGGCTGAAAAACTTCGATCCGCGTGTCGATCCCAGGAGGTTCAATTCGGGACAACTCTCCTCGGTCGCGGATCAATCGCACATCCATCGAGCCAGCGCCGTCACACGGCTTGATCACGGCTGGCATGGGAAAGCCGGTTGGCCAAGCGCCCCCCGCCGGCACTCGCAAACCACTGGTTGTCGGCACACCTTTCGCGCGCAGATGCTCGGCCAAGAGATGTTTGTCGCCGGCTAGGGTGATCGTGGCGGGCGAGGAGCCTAGGCAGCGACCGCCCGCCGATTCGACCAGTTGCCGCGCCGCCAGCAGTCGTCCGCTGGTTTCGGGAGCATCGACCAGGCACCAGTCGATCCGTGGCGCCAACTCGGCCAATCGATCTCGCAGCACTGCCGCGCTGGTTACTGGAATCAGTTGAGCGAATTCGATGGCCGTCTCGCGGCGCGCGTCTGCCAGGACCGTCACCGCATGTCCCGCCGCGACGAAATCGGCCGCGGCGGCCTGGAGCATGGCCCGCCCCTCGGCGACCCATGACGTGCTGGGCGGATGATCTCCGTCGAGCCAAAGCCCGCCGCCCGTCAAATACTCGAACAGCAAGATTTGCATGCCGATTCGTCCTGCCACGGTTCGGCTAACTTGAGGAAGCTAATCGCACGTGATTGCGGGGCGCTATCGTTTCGCGGCACGGCGGCGCGGGACGCTCGACCCCTTGGAAGCGGCGGGCCGCGGCGGGAACTCGCACAACGGAATGCTCGTGGTTGGCTCGGACAGCACTTCGGCCAGCGTCGTTTGCCGAAACGCTTCCTCGACGCGGGCCAGCGCCTCGTCCATCCGCTTGTGCAGCGGGCAAAGCCGCACTCCGTGCGACTTGAGTCCCAGCGGGCAAGTACGAATGCGCTGGATCGGGTCGACCGCGCTGACCACGGTGAGGATCGTCAGCTTCTCGGCGGGCTGGGCCAGCGTGAAGCCGCCGCGCACGCCCCGGTGCGAGGTGATGATGCCCGCTCGGGTCAGACTTTGCAGCACCTTCGACAGGTAGGGCCCCGGCACCTTGGTCACCCGGGCAATCTGCTCGTTCGTGGCTGGCGTGTCGGGCTGGCCGGCCAGAAAAACCACGGCCCGCAGGGCGTATTCGACGGTTTGCGAGAACATGATTTTAAGGGTACTGGCAAGCTGGGAAAGGGACAAGGGTGGCGTTGGCGACTTGCTGGGAATAGCCGACATTGACATCCAGTATTGGCAAGGTACATTGGCGGGACCAGATACAGGATAAATATATCCAGTATTAGGCTGTGGCGTTCCATCACAAGTTTTTTTCAGGCGGAGACTCAACCATGCAGTGGCGTTTGTGGACGGTGACGGCGTGTGTCGGCTTGGCCCTGGCGGGCTGGCTGGTGGGGACCGAGGATTTGACCGCGGCGCCCCCGGCGGCGGACAAATCGGCGCCCGCGGTCGACCCCGCCGACGTTGAACGCGCCCGACGCGAAGTGCGGCTGCTCGACGACATTTACAAGACAGCGATCGTGCTCATCACCAAGCATTACGTCGAGGAGGAGTCTGATCTGCCGGCCGGCGAGGCCTTCAAGGTCTTGTTCCAGTCGATGAAGGAAAAGGGTTGGCACGAGGTCCGGCTGATTGACGGCGCCGGCGATCCCGTGAACGACGACAACAAGCCCGCCGATGATTTTGAACGTCGTGCAATCGCGGCTTTTCTCAACGGCAAGGACTATGTCGAAGAGATCACCACGGTGAACAATCGGCCGGCCCTCCGCGCGGCCACTCCGGTGCCGGTGGTGATGGAAAAGTGCGTGATGTGCCACAAGAACTACCAGGGCAAGAAGCTGGCCGGGGCGCTAGGCTATACGCTGGAGTTGAAGGCGAAATAGGCTGGCGTCGATTGCCGCCATGAGGCCTCGTCATTGTGCTTGGAAAACGACTTGGGTCAGCAGCGCCCCGCGTGGCGCTGCTGGCCTGAAGTCAGACGATGCCTCGGCGCGGCTGGGCAGCCCTGGTCGTTACGGGACAAGTCTCGTCCGAGAAATCGCGCTCGATACTTCGCGTTCCGCCTAATCCGCGAAGCCAAAGTTCACGGGAATGTTGACTTCGTAGGGAACCGGCACGCCGCGGCGTCGAGCGGGATGAAAGCGCCACTCGCGCAGCATCTCGAGGGCCGCCTTGTCGAGAATCTCATGGCCGCTTGATCGGTCGAGCGTGACCCGAGTGACCGAACCGTCGGCCGCCACCCAGACCGCCGCCAGCACGCGCCCCGTGAGCCGGTTGCGCACCGCTTCGGCCGGATAGGGAACCTTGCGGTTCGACAGTGGGCGCGGCAGTTCGTCGATGTCGGACCCGTCGTTCGCGTCCGATGCCGGCGTGGCTTCCGAATCGACGGCCGCGAGTTCCTTCTCGGGCTCGCGCGGCTTGCGCTTCAGCTCCATCGCGTCGGTCGACAGCGCGTACTCCTCGCTCATCCGAGTCGGCTCGACCACGGTGGTTGGAATCGGCCGGTCCAGGGCCGGCTCCAGGCGGCGGAAGGCTTCCTTCGTGACCGGTACGGCTGACACCTTGGCCACTTCGAACGGCGCGGGGGACGACTCGCTGGGCGAAGGTTGCGGCAGCGTCACTTCGATGGGCTTCGTTAGCTCCTTCTCGGGCTCGGCGCGCGAGGCGGCCGAGGCCATCAACTCGATCGTGGCCCGGCCTTCGATGATGTCGTACGACGGGAGCGTCGTGGTCGACTGGTACAAAAACGTCAGTGCCGCCACGTGAAAGACCAGACTCGTGCCGTAGGAAATAACGACTCGCATCTGGGGGGTGGTCATTGTCCTAGAGGAGGGATCATTTGGCCTTGGGGAACGACATCCCAGGCTCATGGCAGGAGTTATTACTCTAATAATAGTGAGATTGTAATACAACGCATCGGGGCCGCGGTTTGCGGGCTTGGCTTCTGGGCAGCGGATCATTAATTCACCGGGCTCGACGCAAATTCATCTTTTGTCCCGGTTTGCGCCGGCGGTATCATGGATTGTGCTCGGCGCAACTGCCAGAAAGCGTTGGCCCATGAAATACCTGCCCCCGATCGCGACCAGGCTTGCCCTGGCGCTGGTCGTGTCATTGTCGTTTTGCGTCTCGTGGGCCCAAGCCGCCGAAGATGGCCGCCGCGCCGTTGAAGTCCGCCGTTATGGCATCTCGGTACGGGTGCCGCAGGCCTGGCGGTTGATCAATTGGGCCCGCGATGAACAGGCCTTTGCCCTCAAGCTGCCGCAAGACGGCGGCAAGTCGGGTCACGTTTCCTGCTCGCTGGTTTCGGGGCCGCTGACCCTGGAAGACTACCAGAAGCAACTCGCCGCCGAGGTTGAGCGACCTGCGGCTGTGCAACCTGCAACCGAGCAACCTTCGGTCAGGCCCACGGAAACCAGCCAGCGCAAGCTGGTTGAGAATCGCATCGACACGATCGACGCCGGACGCTACGGGGCTGACCTGGCCAGGGCGTTGAATCGCTGGCTGGTGTCGGCCTGGGAAACCGAGTTGCCCGATGGCGGGCATACCTATGAAGTTTCGGTGCGCGCGGTTTATGACGGCACGCTGTACACGTTTGCGCTCGACAGCGACGAGGCGCACTACCAGGCGTATCGACTTGATTTTGAAGACATGCTGGCGAGTGCCCGTTTCTCGCCGCTCGAGACTGGTCTGCGGCGGATGCCCAACGGCTATTGGATGCAAGGCAACTTCCGCTTTGCCGTGAAATTGCCCGAGGGCTGGCAGCCGGGTCTTGGGCCGAGCGATCGCGTGCTGTTCTACGCGACCGGCGCGCGGCACGAGGCGTTCGCCGACCAGTTGCTGATCCTGGCCAGCCCGCCGCGCCAACTCGATCTGCAAATGCTCAAGCAGGTGCTGCCCGAGCAGGTCCAGCGCACCGATCACGACGCCCAGGTGACTTGCTCGATCGTCCGGCAAGGGGGGGCGACGGCGCTCGAGACCGTGATCCACACGGTACAAGGCGGCGTTCCGGTGGTGGTCCTGGAACGGCGCTTCGGCAGCCCCTTGCGCAACTACGAGGTGAAGTTCACCGTGCGGGCCGAGGAGTTCGAGCGGCTGGCGGACGAACTGCGCAAGTCGCTCGACAGCTTTGTCGAAGTCGCCAACGCCGCCCCGCAAACCGAAGCGTAATGCGCGCCACCCCTAAGGCAAGCGTCGCAGGGTCAGGATCGTCAGGTCGTCGTCCGGGTTTTCGCCGACGTAATGCGCCGCCACGCGGTCGGCAATCTGCTTGATCAGTTCCTTGGCCGGCTTTTGATGGTGCGCCGCGATGATCTGCCGCAACTGGTCGCGGCCGAACGGGCGGTTGGTCGCGTCCATCGCCTCGATAATCCCGTCAGTACACAAGACCACCACGTCCCCCGGCTCGATCATCAGCGCCGGTCCTTGCGGGTACTGCGAGTCTTCCAGCACGCCCAGCGGCAAGCCGGTGCTCTCAAACGGCATGAACTGGTTTGTCAGCGCGCAAAAGTGCTCGGCCGGCGCATGCCCCGCGTTTGAGTATTCGAGCCGATGTCGTTCGACGTCGAGCGCGCCGAACAGCATCGTGATGAACAAGCCATCTTTCAGGTCGCCGTACAGCGCGCGCGACAGCCGATCGAGCAGTATTTCGGGGGCCGAGTGTTCCAGCATCAAGGCGCGCAAAGCCGCCCGCACCGAAGCCATCAGCAAGCTCGGCCCCAAGCCGTGGCCGCTGACATCGGCGATCACCACCCCCAGCCGGCGGTCGCACATCGGCACCACGTCGCAATAGTCGCCGCCGACGGCCGCATTGGGATACCACCAGGTGGCGATTTCATAGCCCGGGATCGACGGCAGCTCGCGGGGCATGAAGCTGCGCTGCACGTCGCGGGCCACGGCCAGCGACGCCTCGGTCGCCTGGACGCGTTGCAAGTCGTCAATCAGCCGGGCCCGCTCCAGGGCCACCGCGGCATGCCGGCCAAACTCATCCAGCAGGCATTCGTCAAAGCGGTCGAACGAGCCGCCGCGCTTGTTCAGCAGTTCCAACACTCCCAGCAGTGCGTGGCTGGTCGGCGAACAGACCGGCGCGGCGAGGCCCGAGCGGACGTCGCCGTCGGCCTGATCCAGGTTCACCACTCGGCGCTCGTGCGCCGCTTGGCCGGCCAGCCAGTTGCCGACAGCGGCGCGGCCGTTGCCCGTGCCAGCCGGGGCCGAGGGAGAATTGAACGAGTCATGTTGGGCGTCGTATTCGAACAGGTTGGCCTGCTCACAATCGATCGCCTCGCGCATCCCCTCAGTCAACAACTCGACCGCCCGCGCCAAGTCGACTTCGGCAGCCAACGCGCGGCTAGTATCGAGCAAACGCCCCAGCCCCCGCAATTGCAGATTCAATCGCTCGCCGGATGAAGCCGAGGCGTTCAGCAGTGCGACGAGGTCCATGCCTTCTAGTCTAGCGTTGGCAGTCCGCCGGCGACAACAGGATTACACGCCAGGCTTTCCGAAGGACTGAAAGAATAGGAGCAAAGGCCTGAAGGACGAAAGCAGGCCGACCACGACGACACGACGGTCACGACGTTGGAAAGTGCGGCAATTTGAACCGCAAAGACGCAAAGATCGCAAAGAAAAGATGAGGGTTGAAACGCAGAGGGCGCTGGGAAGCGCGGAGAGAAGCGTCCACGGTTTCCCTCCTCCGCGCGTCTTCGCGTCTTCTGAGATTCAAATCTTCGTTTTGCATTTCTTTACGCCCTTTGCGTCTTTGCGGTTCAAATCCCTGCGCTCTCAGGCATCAGCGTCGAGTTTATTTCGACATTCGAATTTTGCGATGCTCGGCAGCCAGTCGGCCGCGACAAACCGAGTCAGGAGCGCTTGCAGCGAGCGCGCGGCGGGCCGGTCGATCGTTGGCGTGGCCTGGCCCTCTGGGGACATTGCCGTGTCGGCGGTGAAGCCTTGCCAGCCCAGTCGCAACGGCGACTGGCGTTGCAGCATCGCCCGATTGAAACGCTCGGCCACGCGCACGCTCCAGACCAGGCCATAGGCATTGCGAAATCGCAGCCATGTTTTAGCCCAGCCGTCCTCCGTGCCTTGCACGCGCCAAAGCACCGCCGCCACGATCGGCGCGGCCAGGACCAGGCAGGTTCCGACCTGCCGGCACACGGCACGATCGAATCCCAGCAACGGCCAGGCCGAGAACTCGTCCAACAGCATCCACTGCCCGATGGCCAAGAGCGCCGCTGCCAGGCCACACCGCGTGGGCCAGTAATTGCCCGTGCCGGCCAGCAGGAGCAGCAGTTGAAACACGCTGCGAAAGCCGTGCAACTCGATCCGTCCGCCGTCGCGCAAGAACCACGATTCGAGCGACGGCAGCGCGAGCACGACGAGCAGCGTCAGCACGATGAAGAACCAGGCCCGGTCTTGCGGTCGTTTGGCGCCGAACACGGCGATGCCCGGCGCCAGGGTGACGATGGTGGTCAGATAGCGCCAGGGCGAATTGGCGGCGTCTTGCGCCTCGAGCGCCGCGGTGATCGTCAGCACGAGCGTGGCCAGCAAACCCCAGCCGGCGGCCGCGCGAAGCGTCGTGCCGCGCAATCGCACGAAAGCCCACCACAGCAGCGCCAGCGAGCAGCAACCTGCGCCGGCCAGCATGGTCCATGCTGGCTGCCAGCCCGAGATGAATGCCAGCAGATTCAAAGGTGCCTTAATCGGAAAAGTTTTCGCGGCTTACCAACAATGGGGCAGCTAGCGCTGCAGAACCGATATTTTCCGCACAGTTTAACAGCGGCATATCTTAGCCAGAGGCCGAAGAAGGAAAAAGCGTCAAGGTTCGCCGGTCGCTACCCGCCGCGAGAAAGTGGGGGTGATTTGCGCGATTGATTTGCGGAACCACGAATTGTCGGGCATGTTTGAGCAACTCCCGTGCTAGCGCTATGACGGCGCTTCGCCCGAGTACCGAATGGCCCGGGAAGCTCTCGACACGAGAGTCCAAGTGAAAGGAGTTCGCTCATGACTCACCGCACTTTGCCTGTGGTGGTCGCTGCCGTGATGATGCTCGGAGCATCTGCCGGCACTGCCCAAGCGCAAGACCTTGCGCGTCGGATCGGAATCGGATCGAGTTGCGGGTACAACGCGCCGGTGCCCGTCTCCTATGAACACTCGGCGGTTGGCTGCCGGTGTCACAACGGCGGCTATCAAATGCAGTCGGGTCTGGAATTTGGTTGCGCCGGTATTCCTGCTAACTGGCGAGTACATGCGTGGGACGACTATCCCAACGAGCCAATGGCCCAGCGTTGGGGCGGCGGCTCGCTGCACCCGGCGAACCCCGTGCCGCCGCCGTGCCGCACCGTGTTCAAACGTGGGCTGTCCGGGCCGCCAGCGTTGGGCGCTGCTTGTCAAAACTGCCGTCCGGCGGCTAGTATGCCCGTGATGGTGCAACCCAGCATGCCGGTGGATGCCTCGCCGGTGGAGTCGCCGCCGGAGGTGCAAACCGTCAAACCGAGCGCTCGCCGCGTTTCGCGCGATCGCTCGACGTAGTTCCTTGGCGTCAATGGTTCATCGTTTAGCGTTCATCCTTCGTATCGTTACAATCCGTACGTACGATACCACGGGCCGATGCCTTTCCTGGGGCATCGGCCTTTTTTCGTTTTGGGCTGCATCCCGCGGCCCAGGCGGGCCGATGCTACTAATGGAGATGCCGGGAGGGCGGGATGCTTCCGGGGCATTTCGCTTCAGGATAGAGGTCATGGTGAATCGACGGATCGAATTACCATGACCTTTTTTTGCGCGCCGAGGGCGGGGCGGAACGCCCCTGCGACCCTGGCCAAACGCGGCCCTTTCTAGCTGGCCGTGGCGTATCCTTGAGCATGGATTTCCTGCTCATTCTCGGCCTGTTGATCGCACTGGTCTGGGGCGGCGTCTTGCTGCTGAGGCTGGGGCTGGTGGCGGGCTGCGCATCGCTGCTGCTGACGGGTAGTTGCTTTGGCTTCGCCTTTTTCAACTTGCCCGGCGGGCCCATTCCGATCACGGTCGATCGATTGCTGTGGGGAATGTTGATTGGCCAGTACGTGATCTATCGCCGCTGGGGGCTGGCCGCTCCCAAGCCTTTGGCCAAGGCCGACTATCTGCTGTTGGCCTACGCGGGCTTGCTGCTGATCAGCACCTTTACGCACGATTGGACCATCACGCGCAATCTGCCGGCGTCGCGGCTGTTGTTCTTTTACCTGATGCCGATGGGGCTCTATGTCGTGGCCCGGGGCATGCGCGTCGAGCAGCGCGAAGTCCTCGGCCTGTGGTGGTTCCTCGGATTCTTCACGGTCTATCTCGGGCTGACGGCGTTGGCCGAGACGCGCGGCCTGCATGAAGTCGTCTTTCCCAAGTACATCGTCTCGACCGAGCACGCCGAGTTCTTCGGGCGCGGCCGCGGGCCGTTCCTGAACCCGGTGGGGGTCGGCATCTTCGCGCCGATTTGCAGCTTTGCCGCGCTGATGTGCTGGCCTTACTGTGGCCGCGCGGGACGTGTGGGGCTGGTGGTGATTGCCCTGGCCGGGCTGGTGGGAACCTATGCCACGCTGACACGCAGTTGCTGGATGGGGGCCGCGCTGGGGTTGATGATTCTGGCCGCGCTCGGCCTGCCGCGTAGTTGGCGCGTGATGTTGCTGGGCTCGGGACTGCTGGCGGGCGCGTTGTTTGTGGTGATTAACTGGGAGAACCTGGTCGCCTTCAAGCGTGATAAGGACGTCAGCGCCGCCGACGTGGCCGACTCGGCCAAGCTGCGCCCCATCTTGGCGACCGTGGCGTGGAAGATGTTCCTCGACCGGCCGCTGTTGGGCTTTGGCTTTGGCCAATACGAAGAAAACAACAAGTTCTACCTGCACGACCGGTCGGTCGATCTGCCGTTGGAAAAGGCCCGGGTCTACGTGCAGCACAACTCGTTCCTGGCCATCTTGACCGACACCGGGGTGATTGGGCTGGGGTTGTACGTGGCCTTGCTGGTCGCGTGGGGCTATCGAGCCTGGAAGCTCTGGGACTGCGCCGCGGCGCCGCTGTGGGCGCGGGAACAGGGGCTATTGATGCTCGGCGCGCTGGGCGTTTATCTGCCCAATGCCATGTTCCACGATGTGTCAATCGTGGCGATGGTGAACATGATGATGTTCTTCATGGCTGGACTCTCGGCCGGTCTGGCGAGCCGTTTCGTACCCGTGACGGTTCACGCGCCGGCGACGTTGGCGACGCCAAGGCTGGTCGCCGCTAAGTCGATTTGAACTTGCTCAAGTCGCCAAGTCAGGGTGCCACTGCTGGCTTGCCCAGCAGTGAATTCTTGGATTTCAGCTTGTACGTTCCCAGGCAATAACGCTTCGACCTGGGTGTGCGATAAACCACGAATTGAAGTGCAAGCTGGCGCTGGCCCGCGCGTTGTAGCCAACCTCAAGTTGCTTCATTCAGAGCACTGCTGGACAAGCCAGCAGTGGCACCCGGCAGCCGTTCTTAGGCGACGGCATTCGCTGTGTTTTAACCATCGTCGGGCAATAGGCGTCTCTGGCTTGGCCGCATATCATAAAGCGTGTTGTTTCATGTACCGCACCGTTGACCGTCGAGCTTGCGCGCTGTGTTAGGACCGATTGCCGAGCGAGAGATCGTGGCCGTGCCGCGGCGCGTGTCGAGTTACGCGCTGCGCTCGGCGTTTCTAGCGGCATTGCTCTTGGTGACGACGACGGCCTGGCAGATGCTCACCGGCACGCAACTGGTCCGTGGCGTCGGCGAGTTGGCCCGCTTCGGAGCGGCTGTGTTTCAGTTGCTGGTTCCCTTGCAGTGGCTGATCACGTCGGCCTATGCCACAGTGGCCTGCGTGCTGGCCGTGGCCCATGAAAAGGAACGCCGCACGCTGTCGCTGCTGCTGCTGACACGGCTCAGCAACTTGGAACTCGTGGCCGGCAAGTTATTCAGCGGGCTGTTGAACGCCCTTGTATTGTGGGCCGTCGGCGTGCCGTTTCTGGCGTTGTTGACGCTGCTCGGTGGTATCAGCTTCGGCCAGGTGGCCCGAACCGAGTTGGTTTCGCTGGCCAGTTTGCTGTTGTGCGCCGGGTTGGGGACGATGCTCGCCTTTTGGCGTGAGCGAACGCTGCAGCCGTTGGCCTTGGCCGCCGTGGCGATGCTGGGCTGGACGCTTGGCTGGTCCTGGTTGATGGGCGATTCCGCTTCATCGCTGGCGGCGTGGGGAGCGCGGGTCAGTCCCTGGCACGCGCTGTGGCACGCCATGCTGCCCGATTATGCCCAGACTTCGCTTCAACCGCTGGGGGCTTATGTCGGGTTTTGTGTGGTCGCGACGGCCGGAGTAACGCTGTGGGCGGCGTGGCGTGTGCGAGCCTGGAACACGAATCAAGAGCCGCGCGTGGCCGGGGCTGATGACGAGTCGCCGGCGGCCGCGGCAACCGGGGCGTCGAACGCTCCGGCGCGATCACGCTCGATTGGCGCGGCGCCGATTCTGTGGCGCGAGACTCGCACTTGGGCCTATGGCCGCAAGGTGGTGCTCGTGCGGCTGGCCTATCTAATTCTGTTTGGGCTCGTCTTCGCCGCGGTGCGACAGGTGCCGGCGCTGGGGGGCGAGGCGATCGTCGTGCAGTTGACGTTGGCCCTCGCGCCGCTGGCGGTGATCAGCTTGCTTTGGATCAACGCGCAAGCAGTGATGAGCATGACCAGCGAGCGCGATGGCGAAACGATTGACCTGCTGTTGGTCACCGACTTGACCGGGCGCGAACTGATCGTCGGCAAGCTCTTGGGTACGGCGTACAACGCCAAGGAGATGATCACGCTGCCGACGCTGCTGGTCGGCTATCTGGCGTGGCAGGGGCAGTTGCGCTGGGAGACGGCCGCGTGCATCTGGCTGGGGTGGCTGGTGCTGTGCGTGTTTGCCGCGGTCCTGGGGGTACACGTGGCGTCGCATCACGCCCGCAGTCGTACGGCCATTGCCGTCAGCCTGGGCACCTTGTTCTTCTTGGCCCTCGGCGTGGCCGCGACGATGAGGATCATGGTCGCCTTTGCCGGCTCGTTCAGTTTCCAGTTACAGCCGTTCCTGGCCGCGATGGTCGGCGGCGGCATTGGCATCTATTGGGCGATCAGCGGCCGGTTGCAGTCGCCGGCGCTGCTGGCCGCGTCGTTCTTTTGTCCCTTGGCCACGTTTTACGCGCTGGCCAGTTTTCTGATGGGGCACACGCTGGCTGTTTTGTGCAGCGTGGTGTTGGCCTATGGCTTTGCCGCGACGGCCATGCTCTTGCCGGCGCTGGAAGAGTTTCAACTGGCGCGTGGCCAGTCGCCCGAAGGATCGTCGCAGTAGGCGACGCTCTTAGAGCGGGTCTCGCCACGTTCTCGCGTCTGGGGTGGCACCGATGGCTTGGCCATCGGTGTTGCGCAGCAACAAGAAACTCGATGGGCACGCGCAACCCAAATGGAAACTCGCCACCCGCGCAGGACGGCGCTCGAGGTTTCTTGCGGCCTTCGGCCGCCCAGGTGCAGGCACCTGGGCCACCCACGCGACTGTGTTCTGAGAACTGCTCTAGTAAGCCCGCGCGATCAGGCCCAGACGTCCAGGCTGATGACCTCGGCGTGGTGCGCGGCATCGAGGGCCAGATTGGCCAGCGGTCGCGTGTCGAACGCGCCGGCAATCGACAAGGGGAGTTGCGTGCCGACGATGCCGCCGGCCAGGTAACGGTCGATCAGCATTCCTTGGCCCAACGGCCGCAGCGATTTATCGGTCACCGCATGGCCGACGCGACAGTTGTGAGCGCGCCAGCCCAGGCAGGGCTGATAGCGCGCCGTCACGTGATAGCCACAGCGCAACCGCGACGTGGGCGTGCGGGCAATCTTTTGCAGCGCCAAAAACAACAATGGCGCCGCCGACGCTGCCGGATAGATGGGCGCAATCATGGGACGATCGCTCCGCAATGTTGGCCCGGCGTGCGAACGCTAGAAAAGAGGAGCGTCGCCGACCGGCCCAGCCCCGTCAGAACGACAAGGCGTATCTTAATCGTACTTTGGGCGAGGGCTCGATGCGCGGGAATTGCCTAGGTTTTTCTGGAGAAACGCCCTGCCTGGCGTGCGGGCTGCTCACGTTGTACTGCCCACGCCTACGTATCCCTAGAACTGGGGTGTCGGCGTAAAAAAGGTTGCCGCCGGGGGCTGGGTCCGATTTAATTGAGGCGTCCCGACGGATTTCTGATACGAACACGTGCCGCGCACGTCGTGCCCCTAACGCCCACCGCCAGTCGTCGCCCACCCACATCATCGGAGGAGAACCGAGCATGGCCACGAATCGTCGCCTTTGTCCGGACTGTGGAACGCCCCCCACGGTCAACCGCCGCCAATTCATCCAGCGCGCCGGCGTGGCCGGGGCTGCCGTGGCGTTGCCGATCCTGTCGTTGCCGAATGTGCTCAGCGCGGCCCCCAGCGCCGGCAGCTATGGCGGCAAGCCGGCCGAGTCGCTGGTCAAGGTGCTGTATGACTCGTTGAGTGACGAGCAGAAGAAGGAAGTCTGCTTCGCCTGGGACCATATCGACCCCAAGATGGGTTTGCTGCGAACCCGCGTGGCCAACAACTGGCACATCACCAAGCCGATCATCAACAGCAAGTTCTACACCGATGACCAGCGGGCGATGGTCCGCGGTATTTTCGAAAACATCATCCAGCCCGACTGGCACGCGCGGATCGATACCCAGTTGGAGGACGACGCGGGTGGCTTTGGCGAAGAACAGAACTTCGCCATCTTCGGCAAGCCCGGCGACGGCAAGTTCGAGTTCGTGATGACCGGCCGACACATGACCATGCGCTGTGACGGCAACAGTGCCGAGCACGTGGCTTTTGGCGGTCCGATCTTTTATGGCCACGCGGCCGAAGGGTTCGACGAACCGGCCGACCACAAGGGAAATGTCTTCTGGCACCAGGGTCTGGAAGCCAACAAATTGTTCTCGATGATGGACGCCAAACAGCAGCAGGCGTCGCTGGTGAAAAAGCTGCCGAACGAAGCGCGGGTCGACTTCCGCGGCACCTCGGGAGGCATTCCGGGCATTCCGGTCACCGAATTCTCGAGCGATCAAAAGACCGAGCTGCAGCGCGTGCTACAGGTGTTGATCGAGCCCTACCGGCAAAGCGACCGGGACAAGGTGGCGAAATGCCTGAAAGCACAAGGCGGGCTCGACAAGTGCTCGCTGGCCTTCTACAGCGACGGCGACATCGGCAACGACAAGGTGTGGGACTGCTGGCGGTTGGAAGGCCCGTCGTTTGTCTGGTACTTCCGCGGCACGCCCCACGTTCATGTGTGGGTCCACGTCGCCGACGACCCGGCGGTGAAGTTGAATGCCTGAGGAAGTTGCTAGTTGCTGGTTGCTGGTTAAGACAAAGAGCCCAGGGGAGCGAATCCCCTGGGCTCTTTTATTTGTAGCGGCAGCTTTCCGATCACTAACAACTAGGGACCAGCAACTAGCAACTTCTTAGAACGGCACATGGCTGGGGTTCCAGGGCCAGTAGCTGCGGCGTGAAGCGATGCCCAGTCGGTACTCGATGCCGGCCGTCAGCGTCAGGTTGTTCATCTGATTGGCGCCGAAGCTGCTTTGAAACGTGTAGTGGTCCAGGAACTCGGCCCGCAGAATCCAGCGCTCATTGTGCCGGTACTTGACGCCAAAGCCAAAGGGCATCGCGCCAGCCGTGGCGTTCACGTTGGCGGCGTCCGAGCCATAGGCCACGGTGGCCAACCCAAGACCGGCCGTTGCGTATGGACGCCAGCGCGTGTCGCCCCACGGATAGTACATCAAGTTCATATCGGCCAGGAACATCTTCATATCGCTGGGCGGGTTCGTCGACACGCTGTCACGCAAGCCGGTGGAGGCGGTGCCTAGTCGGACCTCGAGCCCCCAGTAATGCTCAAAGTCCCAGCCGAAGCGGAAGCTGCCGATGTAACCAGGCTGGCCGGTGATGCGGCTTCCCATCGGGTTGCCGGGGAAGAACTCGCCCCCCATGAAGGCAAAGCTGAATTTGCGCGATTGCCAACTAGTGTGCTGCAGCGGCGTCCCCCACGGACGATAGCGCCCCTGGGGTGGCGGGCCAAACACGCCCAACTCATCGAGTCGGATGAACAACCGATGGAAAGGATTGCTCCCCTGGCCCATCGCGCCGGGCTCTTCGGTATAAACAGTCTGCGGTGGCGGCGCGAGCGAGACCTGGGGCTGCGGCGCGGGTTTGGAGATCGATTCAGTCGGCGCCGGCAGTTTCGGTTCAAGCCAGTTCGGCTCGCCGGGCGCGCCGGCCGGCGCGTCGGGGACGGAATCGTTGGCGGCCGTCGTGGTCGCATAGTCGCCCAGGCTCGAGCGCGACGACTTTTCGACCGCCGGGCGGTCGCTGGCGGCAATCGATTTGAACTTCATCCGGCTCGAAGGCTGCGACGCATCCGTAGCAGCCGTCGTCGCGATCGATTCGCGACTGGCATAAGGCACGGGCAATGGGGACCGTCGAACGCTGTCCCTGGGAGATCGAGCGTCTTGAGCGTCGGCGCGCGGCAATACCCAGGCTGCGATCAGCAGCCACGCGAGCGCGAACACGGCACGATGCCGACAGAGCATACGCGACGCCACGAAGGAACGATGTGAGAACGGACGAGAAGTGAAAAGCAGGCAGGTGGGCATTGCCGCCGGTCGCGCGTTTAATCTAGCGCGCGGCGGCGCAATACCTTGAGGGGCGGCGGATTATGCTGATTTGGCCGGGGAGCGTCAATGGAAGAAGAAGTTGCTAGTTGCTGGTTCCTAGTTGCTAGCGGTTTGTCAGTTGTCCGTGGTCCGTTGTCAGTCGCACTCTGAAATTGAATCGTTGGTAAGTGCTAGCTGCTGGCTTCTTCGACAACGAACGACTAACACACAACCAGCAACTAGGAACTAGCAACTTCTATATCCGCGTCCGCAGGCCCTTCCTATAATCCCGCCCGATTGAGGCATCGCGGTTCCATGCACGAGGCTTTTTGTGGCAATCCATCAACGACTGGTAACGACGGCTGGGTTGTTGGGGCTGGGCGTGTTGGTCTCGGTGGCGATTGTGGCGGGCTGGCTGCAACAACACATGGTTCGTCCCGCGCCGCTGGCCAGGCCAGAAGCCGTGGTGATGGCTACTGCCCGCTTGTCAGTCGACGCCGAGCAGAATGCCATGACCGTGCCGGCCACGCAATGGACCATCGAAGGGCCGACGCGCGTCAGTCTAGCCAGCGAACCCAAGCTCGAAGCTCCCAGTCCGGCCGGCTTTGGTGACGACAACGCGCCGGACGTGATCGCCCAGGCCATCCTGGCCGCCGGCATCGATCCGCTGAAGGACAGCGTCTTTGCCGCGACCAACTCGAACCCGACCAGCGGCGCCAGTTCCTCGGCGGTCCCGCCGCGCGAACTGATCGAAGCCCTGCGGCGCGAGCATCGTCTGAGCCAGGTGAACCAGGCCAGCCAGCCCACCGCGACCGTCACGTCGAATGACCAGCCGTCGCCCATCGCATCGACCAGCAACCCGGCGGCAACGAATCACGCGCCGACTACCGAGACGACCAGCAGCCAAACGGCCACGGTTTCGCCCGAGGCTTTGCGCGACGCGGGGCGGCAGTTACAGCGCACGGCCGAGGCGCTTGAGGATCAGCAGGCCTTTGAACAGGCCGAAGCGGTTCGCAAGCTGGCCGATCAATTACGGCTGGAGTCGCAACGCCAGCTGCGCATCGCTCGCGAACCGGGCGAACGCCACATCCGCTAATCAGCTACCAGCCGGCGGCTTTGCCGGGGACGCGCGGGTCGCTGACGCCGATGAACACACCCTCGGGCGTACGCTCGATCGCCTGGCTAGCGCCGGTCGGCGCGGCGCGATGAATCTTGTGGCCGCGCTTGGCCAGCGCCTCGGCAAGCGAGGCCGGATAGCCCTGCTCGACCCACACCTCGTCGGGTCGCCACTGGTGATGGAGTCGCGGCGCGGCCAGTGCCTCGGCCAGCGACATCTGCAAGTCAAGCCGATTGGTCAACGCCAGGATCACCTGCGTACTGATCTTGGGTCCGCCCGCAGCGCCGACCGTGAGGACCGGCTGACCATCGCGGAGTACGATGGTGGGACTCATCGATGACAACGGACGCTTGCCCGGCGCGACGGCATTGGCCTCGGCGCCGAATAGGCCAAAGGCGTTGGGCGTGCCAAGCTGAATCGACAAATCGTCCATCTGGTTGTTCATGATCACGCCGGTGCCGGGGATGATCACCTTCGAGCCGAACGCCGTGTTCACGGTGGCCGTCAGGGCCACCCAATTCCCCTCGGCGTCCACCACGGTCAGGTGCGTGGTGTGGCGTCCAAACAGTTCGTCGTCGAACTTCGGCGGCGTGCCGTGCTCGATGTTGGACGAGGCGCGTTGGGGATCGATCAACTGGGAGCGCGCGTCGGTATAGGCCCGATCGACCAACCGGCGCGGTACGCCCGTGAAAGCCGGATCGCCCAGCCAGTACGCGCGATCGGCGTAGGCGAGCTTCATCGCCTCGGCTAGCAGGTGAGCGTGTTCCGCCGGGTCGCGGCGATGAATCTCGCGCAGGTCAAAGCGTTCGAGCATCTGCAAGGTCTGGGCGACGACAATCCCTCCAGCGCTCGGCGGCGGAAAGCCGACGATGGTGTATTGCCGGTAGCGCGTCACCAGCGGCTCGCGCTGCTCGCAGCGGTAGTCGGCAAAATCGGCCGCCGTCATGATGCCGCCGTTAGCGCTCATCCAGTCGCCGGTCACGCGCGCGAACTCGCCGCGATAGAACCAATCGATCCCCTCGGCGGCAATCGCCCGATAAGTGCGGGCCAGGTCGGGCTGGCGCAGTTCGTCCCCAGTGGCCAGGGGTGAGCCGTCGGCCTTGAGCAGCACGGCGCGCGAAGCCGGGAACCGGGCCAATGTCTTGGCGTTGGCCTTCAGCTTGGCGGCGTACTTTTCGTCGATTGGAAAGCCACGCTCGGCGATCTCGGCCGCCGGTTGTAACAAGTCGGCCAGTTTCTTGCGGCCATAGTCGCGCACCGCCCGATAGTAAAGGTGCAACGCCCCCGGCACGCCCGAGGCCAGCGGGCCGGTCTGCGAGGCGTCGTGGTCGGCGACGCCGTTGCGTAGAAACATGTCGCGCGTGGCGGCGGCCGGCGCCTTCTCGCGCCCGTCGAGTGCCACCAGGGTGCCATCGGCTCGACGAACGAGCATCAAGCCGCCGCCGCCAATGCCCGAGTTATGACCATCGACGACCCCCAGCGTGAGTGCCGTGGCGACCGCGGCGTCGACGGCGTTGCCGCCCGAGCGGAGCACCGCCAGCCCGGCGTCGGTGGCCAACGGATGAACCGAGGCGACCATGCCGTGCGAGCCGGTCGCGGTCGATTGGGCGAGGAGGTCGATCGTCGGGCAAGCGAATATGATGGCCAACGAGAGCAGCAGACGAATCAGCATGGGGCGACTCGGCGTTGGAGCGCGACAGGTGTGAGGAACGGAAGGGCGCGTAGATCATCGCAGGCGGTGGGGCGGGATTCAAACCGGGGCTGGCCTTGGCTCGGGGGCGCGTCGCGCCGAATGTCAGCCCGAGGTGGACAGTAGCGGGTGCGAGGCCGCAATCCACGGGCATTTCTCGCGGGAAAACGCGGGTCAATTGTTTGACACTCGGTTTTGGCCCCATTAGTCTTTGGAGGGGGGGAAAGCCCTGCGCTCCTTGTCTTTCGTGCGTCGTCGCGCCGGTTCATCGTGCCAGCGACGAAGCCACCTGCGCGGGGAGTTTGGATGCCGCATTCGACCGGTCGTGGCAGCCCCTTCGTTCGAGCGCCCTTTCGCGCGAGATCGTTCCTGGGTCCGATGTATTGAGATGAGACTTGCCATGCCTCCTCGCGGTGACTTCACCGATATTTTGGTCAAAAAGAAGCTGCTCGACGCCAAGCAGATCGCCGAGGCCGAAGCGGCTTCGCGGTCGCAGGATATCCCGATAGCCGACGCGATCATTAAGCTCAGCCTGTGCGCGGCCGAGGATGTCGCTCGGGCCCTGGCCCAGGACGCCGGGATGAAGTTCATCGACCTGGGCGAGTTGGGCACCCCGGCCGAAATCATCCGGCTGATGCCCGAGTCGCTGGCCCGGGAGTACACGATTGTCTGCATTGCGGCCGACGGCGACCGGATGACCGTGGCCGTGTCCGACCCGTCGAACCTCGATATGCAGGACAAGCTGCGGTTCGTTTTGAACAAGCGGATCGATCTGGTCGTGGCGGCCAAGGACGCGCTGCAGTCGGTCATTGCCAAGTCCTACGGCGGCGACGAAGCCGGCGGCGAGGACATGTTCACCGAGTTCTCCGAGGAGGACATGGCCAAGGCTGGCAAGGGTGACGACTCGATGGACGAGTCGAGCGCCCCGATCATCCGGCTGGTCCAGCTAATGATTACCGAGGCTGTGAACATGCGGGCCTCGGACATCCACGTCGAGCCGTTCGAGGACCGGATGCGGGTCCGTTACCGGATCGACGGGGTGATGGTCGAGCGGGACGCGGTCCCCAAGCGGCTGCAGGGGCCGGTGATCTCGCGCATTAAGATTCTGGCCAAGATCGACATCGCCGAACGCCGCCGGGCCCAGGACGGCCGAATCAAGGTAACGGTCGGGGACAAGGAGTTCGATCTGCGTGTCAGCGTGCTGCCGACCAACCACGGCCAGTCGATCGTGATGCGCATTCTGGACAAGGGAAACATCAAAATCGGCTTGCGCCAGCTAGGGATGGCCGACGAGAATTTCCGCCAGTTCAGCGGTCTGGTCCGGCGTCCCAACGGGATCATCTTGGTGACCGGTCCGACGGGGTCGGGGAAGACCACGACACTGTATGCCGCCTTGAACGAGCTGAACCGGCCGGATCGGAAGATCATCACGGCCGAGGATCCGGTCGAGTACTACCTGCCGGGGATCAACCAGGTCGAGGTAAAGCACAGTATTGGGCTCGATTTTGCCCGTATCATCCGGGCGATGCTGCGTCAGGCCCCGAATATCATTCTGGTGGGCGAGATGCGAGATAGCGAGACGGCGGAGATGGGTATTCAAGCCTCTTTGACGGGACACTTGGTATTCAGTACGTTGCATACGAACGATGCGCCCGGCGCTATTACGCGCCTGGTCGACATGGGGGTGCCATCGTATTTGGTGGCCAGCACGGTCATCGCCATTCTGGCCCAGCGGTTGGTCCGGCTGAATTGTCCCAAGTGCAAGCAGCCCCATCGGCCGACTGACGCCGTGCTTGAGGCGGCCGGTATTTCGCCCGAGGTGGCCGCCAAGGCGACGTTCATGAAGGGGAAGGGCTGTGGCAACTGCAACCGGACGGGCATGCGCGGTCGGCAGGGGATCTATGAGTTGATGATGATGACCCCCCGAGTGCGGGAGTTGGCCTTCAAGAACGCCTCGTCGATCGAGTTGCGGAAGGTCGCCCTCGCGCAGGGGATGAACAGCCTGTACATGGACGGGGTCGCCAAGGCGATGCGCGGTATGACCACCTTGGAGGAAGTCTTCCGCGTGGCCAAACGGAGCGAGGACGATTAGTCGCGGGCCGAGGCCAAAGCCGGTCTGGGCCCGGTTCGGACGGTGTTTCTCGGGGGCGGAGCCAAGGTTCAGAGGGTGACAAGGTTACGTCGATGGTCCGTCAAGTTGGCAGAGTCAGCGTTCCAACGCCGTGATTTTTGTCCGACGGCAATCGCCAAGCGAATAATCGTTGCGTCGAGAGTCGGTTCCGACTCGGGTTGAAGGAAACGTCAGGTTTCGGGTTGGGTGGTTGGTTCGCGAGGGCTGAAAGGCCGTTCGTGGCGCCCCCGGCGACGTTGCGTGCGTGCGGGAGTTTCTTTTCTTGGTTCGAGATACGGCGGAGTCGAGTAGTTCATGGGAACGGTGCTGATTGACAAGTTGTTGCAGACGGTCATTAACCAGGGGGCCAGCGACTTGCACATTGCGGTGGGACAGCCGCCGGTGATTCGACTGCACGGGCGGTTGCGCCGACTCGAGACCAAGACGCTGACGCCGGAGGATAGCGTATCGCTGATGAAGAGCATCGCCCCCGAGCGGTGCCAGACCGAGTTGCAGGAAACCGGCAGTTCGGACTTTGGCTTCTCGTTCGGCGGCCAGGCGCGGTTCCGCGTTTCGATCTTCAAGCAGCGCGGCAACGTGGGGATGGTGCTGCGGCAGATTCCCAACAAGTTCATCAGCATGGAGGACTTGGGGCTGCCCACGGTGTGCAAGGAACTAATCATGCGCCCCCGCGGACTGTTCCTGGTCACTGGGCCGACGGGCTCGGGCAAGACGACCAGTCTGGCGAGCATGATCAACTTTTTGAACGAGACCGTCGACCGGCACATTATCACGATCGAGGACCCGATCGAGTTCCAGCACCAGCACAAGACCTCGACGGTCAACCAGCGCGAGATCGGCGTTGACGTGCCGACGTTCTCGGAAGCGATCCGCCGCGCGCTGCGTCAAGACCCCGACGTGATCCTAGTGGGCGAAATGCGCGACTTGGAAACGATCGAAGCGGCCATCACCGCGGCCGAAACGGGGCACATCGTCTTCGGCACGCTGCACACCAACAGCGCGCAAGGGACGGTGAACCGCATTATCGACGTGTTCCCGACCAACCAGCAGGAGCAGATTCGCACGCAGCTTTCGACGTCGATCATCGGCGTGTTGTCCCAGACGCTGTGTCCCAAGATCAACGGCGGCCGCGTCGGCGCGTATGAGATGCTGGTGGTCACGCCGGCCATCGCCAACCTGATTCGCGAGAACAAGACCTATCGTATCAACTCGGCCATTCAGACCGGGGCCAAGCTGGGCATGCAGTTGTTGGACGATCACTTGTTCCGCTTGTGGCGCGACGGGCTGGTGGCCAAGGAAGAGGTGATGGAAAAGTCGCAGATGCCCGACGATCTGGCCATGCGCATCGCCAAGGCCGAGCGCGGCGTGTTCGACGACGACGGCCCCGGCGACGATTGACGAGCGCGCATTGCTCGGGCGAGCGTCTATCGCCCGTGAAATCCTGGACGAATCGACGACAACGGAATATCGCCCGCAAAGCTAACGAAATCGCAACTGAAATCCCCCGTGGCCCCGTGACAAGTAGCCCCCCATGTCAGTGAAGCGCATCGGACAGATCCTGGTGGAAATGAAGGCCATGTCCAAGGACCAAGTCGAGACGGTCCTCGAGGCGCAGCAATCGAAGCCCGAGGTGCTGTTCGGCCAGATCGCCACGGACCTGAACATGATCACCGACGAGGTGCTCGCCCAGGCCTTGGCGCAGCAGATGGGGATGCAGGCCATCAGCCTGGCCGACCTGGTAATCGCGCCCGAGGTGTTGGCCTACATCACCGAGCCGATGGCGCAGCTCTATCGCATCGTGCCGATCGCCTTCCGTGACAACACGCTGACGATCGCCATGTGCGATCCGCAGAAGCTGTCGGTGCTGGACGAACTGCGCAACTTCCTGGGCTATGAAGTCCGGGCCGTGGTGGCGACCGAGAAGGATGTATTCAACGCGCTAAACCGTTATTACTCGTCGGCCGAAAGCGTCGAATCGATCATCGAGTCGATGGAGTCGGATGATGCGTTCAACGCGTTGAAGGGGAAGGACGGCCCGATCGATCTGACCAGCGTCGAGGCCCTGGCCGACAGCACGCCGGTTCGCAAATTGTTGAACATGGTGTTGTTGTTGGCCATCAAGGACCATGCTAGCGACTTGCACTTTGAACCGTTCGAGGACGAGTTCAAGATTCGCATCAAGGCCGACGGCGTGCTGTACGAAATGGTGCCGCCGCCGCAGCACCTGGCCGACGCCATCACCACGCGGATCAAGGTGATGTCGAATCTGGACATTGCCGAGCGCCGCGTGCCGCAGGACGGCCGCATTGAATTGAACGTCGGCGGGCACCCGGTCGACTTGCGCGTCAGCGTGCTGCCGACCATGTTCGGCGAAAGCGTGGTCATGCGAGTGCTCGACCGCTCGGTGGTCAAGCTGGACCTCGAAGCGGTGGGCATGGGGGCCGAGACCCTGCGCGGCTTTCGCGAAGTGATCAACAAGCCCAACGGCATCGTCTTGGTGACCGGCCCCACGGGCTCGGGCAAGACGACCACGCTCTATTCCGCGCTGAGCGAGCTGAACAGCATTGAAGACAAGCTGATCACGACCGAGGATCCGGTCGAGTACGACATCGACGGCATCGTCCAGGTGCCGATCGATTCGACCATTGGCGTGACGTTCGCGTCGGCCTTGCGGGCCATTTTGCGACAAGATCCGGACGTCATCCTGGTGGGCGAGATTCGCGATCCCGAGACGGCCGAAATCGCCATTCAGGCGTCGCTGACCGGGCACCTGGTGTTCAGCACGCTGCACACGAACGATGCGCCGGGTTCGGTGACGCGGCTCCGCGACATGGGGGTTCCTCCGTTTCTGATCACGGCCACGGTCGAGGCGATTCTGGCCCAGCGGCTGGTGCGGCGCATTTGCAGCAAATGCAAGGAAGAAACCCGGCCAACTAGCGATATGCTGGCCGACTTACAGATGACCCCCGCCGACATCGAGGGGAAGAAGTTCTACCGCGGTCGGGGGTGCGAGACCTGTAACAGCACCGGCTACAAGGGGCGCGTCGGGCTGTTCGAGCTGATGATCTTCAACGACGAATTGCGCGACATGATCATGCGGAACTCATCGACCGACGACCTGCGGCAAAAGGCTCGAGCCTACGGGATGGTCAGTCTGCGCGACGCGGGGATCGAGGCGATGTACCAGGGGCTGACGACGGTCGAAGAGGTGGTGCGCGAGACGATTGTCGAGGGCTAACCCGACCGGTTTTCGGTACCGAATGGTCGGAAGTTGGACTTTGACTGGCGCGCGGCGAAGAAATAAGGGCGAGTGAATAGGCGGAAATTCCCGGCGGCGGTTCTCGCGGCTGGTTCATTCATAGGTTTAGGTTCCCACCGAGCCAGCGGCCTGATTCGAGCGCGGTGGGGCAATTTAGGCAAGTATTCCGCACGTTTCGAGATTTCGTTTCGCAGAGTGCAGGAGATCCAGGCGATGCCCACCTTTCAATACGAGGCGATGGACCAAGCGGGCAAGGACATTGTCGACACCATCGACGCGGCGAACGAAGAAGAAGCGCAACAGGTCATCAAGCAGCGCGGCTTGTTCGTCACCAAGATCTCGGCCAAGAAGGCCCGCAAGCAGGGGGCCGCCGCCAAGAAGGGGGGGAAGGGGAAGAGCTTCACCATCGGCGGGGTCAGCTCCAAGCAGTTGGTGACCTTTACTCGGCAGTTGTCCATTCTGCAGGACGCCGGTCTGCCGATCTTGCGCTCGTTGAAGATTCTGGAAGGACAGCAGAAGCCCAGCAAGCTGAAGAACAGCCTGATCGACATTTGCGACGACATTGAGTCGGGCTCGACCTTGTCCGAGGCGATGTCCAAGTGCCCCAAGGCGTTCGACCGGCTGTACGTCAACATGATCAAGGCCGGCGAGGCCGGCGGCGCGCTGGAAGTGATTTTGCGGCGTCTGGCCGAGTTCCAGGAAAAGTCGCAATCGTTGAAGCGCAAGGTCAAGGGGGCAATGATCTACCCGATCGTGGTGGTGCTGGTGGCGGTCGGCATTTTGACCTTCATTATGATCAAGATCGTGCCGGCGTTCGAAAAGATCTTCGCCGAGTTCAAGGCCACGTTGCCGGCGCCGACCCAGCTACTGATCAACATCTCGAACTGGATGGTCAGCAACTGGTACTTGATCCCGGGCATTCCGATCGGCATCTGGTTGTTCGTCAAGCTGCTGCGCAAGTTCAAGCCTGGCCGCGTGGGCTGGGACTTGTTCATCTTGAAGGTGATCATCTTTGGGCAGATCGTCGAGAAGAACATCGTGGCGCGTTCGACGCGTACGCTGGGCACGCTGGTGTCCAGCGGCGTGCCGATTCTCGAGGCCCTGAACATCACCCGCGAAACGGCTGGCAACGCCGCGTTCGAGGCAATGTTCCAGAAGATTCACGACGGCATTCGCGAAGGCGATACGATCGCCAAGCCGATGCGCGTGGCGTCGAAGCCCAAGTTCAGCCTGATGGCGGGCTTTTTCTGGACTATGTTCGTGGCCGGGCCGGTCGGGACGTTGCTGTATCTGATGCGGATGAGCTGGCCAATCGTGGACGATCTGGTCATCAACATGGTCGACGTCGGCGAAGAGACCGGCGAGTTGGACACCATGCTCTACAAGGTGGCCGACAACTACGACGAAGAAGTCTCGGTGTTGACCGAAAGCCTGGTCAGCTTGCTCGAACCGCTGTTGATCGTGGTGTTGGGTGTGATGGTCGGCTTTATCGTGATCTCGCTGTTCTTGCCGCTGATCGAACTGATTAACAAGCTGTCCTAGGACAAATCCCGCGGGTCGGGCGCACAGGTGCGTCCGCCCCGCCTTTGCAAATGGTCATCTTTTCACGCCTCGCCGGTTGAGCGCGGTCGCCAAGGAGAGAATGTCATGCCACGGAGCGCGCACCCACGTCGGTCGGGCTTTACGCTGATCGAGTTGCTGGCCGTGGTGTCGATCTTGTTGCTGCTGGCCGGCATGGTCTTCGTGGCCGTGCAAAAGGGGCGGATCGCCGCCCAGCGGCGGGCCGTGTTGACGGAAATGAAGGCGATGGAGAACGCGCTGAATCGCTACAAGGAACTGCATCAATCGTATCCGCCCTGCATGGGCGATCTGACGCTGACGACGAGCGGCACGACCAACCCGAATGGTGTCCAACGCTACGGCCGCCAAAATCGATTTACTTACCATATGCGCGTTGGCTGGCAAGAAGCTCGCAACAACGGCATCTATTCCTCGTACATCTATATGCGGAATTTCATTTACACGAATTATCAGGTCCGGTTGGCCAATGGCTCGCTGATCTATTTAGACCTGAACAACATGGATCAGGCCGAGGCGCTGGTCTTCTGGCTAGGGGGCTTTCCCACGCCCGTCGGTTCGTCCACCACCGGCACTCCCCAGCCGTTGGGAAATCGCAAGCTGTTCGGCTTCTATCGCCAGATGATCAATCCATTCCAGGTGGATTTCCCGACCGCCGCGTTGCCCGATTTGCCCATGCAGACGCGCTGGTGGCCGGAGCAGCAGTACGGCTTTGAGTTCAACGAAGACCGCTTGCGCGACTCCGATCAGGACGGCTGGTACGAGTATGTGCCGCCGGTTGGCAACTACGACGACGCCAACGAAACATTGGCGCCTTACGTGTATTTCGATTGCGACCTGTACGCGATCGGGCAGTGGGGGCTTTCCGTGCCGCCGCCGTACCTGGCGTATCCCACGCCGGGAAGCGGCTGGTCAACCAGCACGCAACTGGTCAGTTCGCTGGTCGATCAATGGGGCTCGGCCGTGCCGTTTGCCACGTACGTGGACACCAACACCCCCACGTCGCCGATTCAGTGGCAGAATCCGACCTCGTTTCAAATCATTTCCGCCGGCTTGGACGGCGTGTATTGCGATCCCGCCACGGCGAACGCCACGCTGACCCAGCCGCGAATCCCGACCTATCCCAGCGGCAATGTCATCAGCACCACCAAGGGAAACAACGCCACGATGCTGGATGACAGCGAGCGCGACAACTTGACCAACTTCTCGAATAGCACGCTCGGCGACGACGCCGCGGCGGGGAGCTAGACCATGCCGCGACGCGCGAGCCTTCGTGACGAACTCCGCCCGAGCGCTCCCGGCGCGGGGCGCGCCCCGCGCGCGGGCTTTTCGCTGGCCGAGCTGTTGATCGCGATTTCGATCATGGTGCTGCTGTTCACGGTTCTGGCCCAAGGCATGTTCCTGGCCGGCGAGACGGCCAAGCGGAATCGAACCCAGCAAATCGTCGCCAAGCTGCACGAGCAAGTGATGGATCGCTGGGAGGGTTATCAGTATCGCCGTTTGCCGTTCAACCCGGCGGCCGGCGTGAATGTCGACGACCGTCTGGCGGGCAACGTCAACGCCGGCTATCGCAACGTGATCGCTCGCAACAAGCTCGGCGGCACGCGCGAGCTGATGCGGATGGAGCTGCCCGACAATTACAGCGATCTGGCCTGCACGCCCACGTTCTTGACGAACGGCGGGCAGCCCTATCTGTCGTCGCTGACTTATTCGTTCCAGTATCAGATCACGAATATGCGCGGCACGAAGCGGGCGTCGTTTCAATCGCTGATCAGCGAGCTGTCCAACATCAATCAGCAGGCCGAAATGCTTTATCTGCTGATGGCTTACGGCTCGGATGATCGAGATGTCTCGGCGATGGTGATCGCGCAGTCCGACGTCGGCGACACGGATACGGACCAGATTCCCGAGATTCTCGACGCCTGGGGCGCGCCCATCTGCTGGTTCCGCTGGCCGGGAGGCTTTGTCTCGGACTTGCAGCCGATCTTCTCGGTGTCGGCCACTGATCCGCGCTATTGGAGCAAGGGTCAGTTTCCCGATCCGCTGGTGCCAGGCAACTATTTGACCCGCGACCCCGTGAGGTATCACGACGGCTTCGATCCCCAAGTGATCGATCGCTGGGAGCCCAACGCGGCGTATGGCAATGGCTACGAGCGGGGCTATTCGCTGATACCGTTGGTGGTCTCGGCCGGGGGCGATTATGACCCTTCCGGAGCGGTGGGGGGCGCGGCCGGCTCGGGGTTCGGCATGTTCTTCAACGCCGTGCTCCGCTACACGAGCGTGCCGTTCGACATGAGCGATCGCAGTTGCCCGTACATGATGGCCAACGATCCGGCCAGCGGACAGGCCGTGTACACCGCCACGATCAACGGTGACGACGGCTACAACAATGTTCACAGTCATTTACAAGGAACCCGCCGATGAACAAGCGCTCCTTGCTCGCTCGCCTGAATGGCGCCGGTCGTCGGGCCGCCGCGCCGCGCCGAGGTGTCGCCTGGGGGGTGACGCTGGTCGAACTGCTGGTCGTGGTGGCGATTGTCTTGTCGATCAGCCTGGTGGTGCTCAAGACCTTGCCGCCGGCGCTCGAATCGCGCAACGTCCGCGAAGCGGCGCGACTCGTCAACGTGTTCTTGAACACGGGCCGGGCGCGAGCGGCCGAATCGAATCGCCCGTCGGGCGTCTGGCTGGACCGGATGCCCGGGCTGCCCGAGGCGTGCGTCAGTATGTTTTACGCGCAGGTTCCCGAGGTGTACTCCGGCGCGTTTTCCGATTCGGAGGTCGAGGCGTTTACGATTCCCTATTATGACTCCCGCAACCAGTTGCACGGCGGCAACTCGTATTTCGCCAACGTGGTTCGTCCTTGCCGCAAGAACGTGCCCGGCGCGAACCTGTCGACCTGGTACGAGCTGCAAAATGGCTGGGGCAACCCCGACCCCACGCAGCAGCAGATCGTCAAGGCGGGCGATCTGATCTGCTTTAACCTGACCAATCGCTTCTATCGCCTGGACAAGGCCAGCAACATGGACCGGAACTCGCCGCTGGGGAGCGCGGCGGACGGCTACTGGTGCATTGGCATCACCTGCAACAAGAACTATCTGAGCGACGCGGTTGGGTCGCGCGCGCTCCGCTTCGATGGCAGCGGCAACGCGATCATGAACGACTTCCTGTTCAACTCCAACCCCGGCCCCATGCTGACCCCCAATTCGGAACTTCCCGGCGCCAATCCGCTGAACACGACGGGGGGCCGCGGCCAGTCGGTGCCGTTTCAGATTTATCGCCAGCCGCAGCGCATCTCGGCCGGCGGCGTCACCTTGCCCGAGTCGACGATCATCGATCTGAACTTTTCGGGCCCGACCAGCAGCCTGAACGGAGCTTACTTCCTGCCGCCGTTCAATCCACGCTTTGTGACCAACGCCATCAGGGCGGGGACCGGCGTGAACGGTTCGCCGGCCTTGCCGCAAAACCCGTACACCGGTTACTCGCTCGATATCAATGGCATTCCGATCCCGCCAGGGACGACCGCCAATGTCAATTATGACACGACGCCGATCATCATTGTCTTTAGCCCCAACGGCAGCGTCAGTCAGGTGTATTGCCGGACGTGGGAGCCGATCACCAAAAGCTATCGCTATCTATCACAGACCCCGGCGGGGGTGCTGTATTTCCTGATTGGCAAGCGCGACAAGGTGCCCGCCACCATCCCCACCGATTCGGCCAGCATGGCGACGGCCTCGAATAGCTTGGCCCAACAGGGGAACAATTGGACCGACCCCACTAATCTATGGGTGGCGCTGAATTGCAACTCGGGCATGGTGACGACCAGCCCGATTTGGACGCCCATGAACACGAATACCACGTCGGCGGCCGCGGCGGCGACGACCTCGACGCAGGTTTCGGGATCGTACTCGGCGTACGTGGGCCCGAATTACCCGTCAGGTTACATGGACGCCATGTGCTATTCGCGGCTGTATGCGTTGCAAGGCGTCCTGTCAGGAGGTCGATGAGCATGATTTCCAATCGCACCCCGTCGGCGGTCCTCGCGCGTCACGCGATCACGCGGCGCCGACGCCGCGGCATTACGTTGTTGGAAGTGATGATCGCGGTCGGCGTGCTGGCCGTCGGCTTGTTGGGGCTGGCGTCGTTGTTGCCCCTGGGGCAGAACGACATGGCCGTCGCGCTCCGCGCCGATCGGGTTTCGTCGACCGGCCGCGCCGCCTTTCGCGACATGATCACGCGCGGCTTCGTGCGACCCGAGAACTGGCTTTATCCCCAAGGAGGCGGCGCCTTGAAGGGGACGCCGGTGGTGGCCACGAACCCGGCGTCAGCGAGCCTGGTTTATCAGTTCATGCCGCCCAATGGCGTCTCCAATCCGGCGGTGCCGCCGTTCTGCCCGCTGGTGCTCGATCCGCTGTTGATCGCCGTCAACCCCAACAACGCCGGCGTGGTGCAAACCGTGCCCTATACCGTGGGGGCCGCCCAGGTGGCCGACCGCGTGCAACTGCCGCGGATCTCGTTGCGGCAGAACAGCGTGGTTACTCCCGGGGTGCGCGCCATCGCCAACGGCTCGCCCCAGTTCACCTGCTACACCGTCGGGCTGGCCGAACGCGCCTTTCGCAGCACCGATGACTTGTCGGTGGTCCCACTGACCGACAAGACCTACCGCGCGCTCCCCCAATGGGCCCAAGTGAACAGCGTCGGCGCCGGAGTGGTCAATCCGGGCAACAACGTCGTTTCGAGCGCGACTGGGTGGCAAAGCTTCGCCTCGATGCAGACGTTCGGCGATTACTCTTGGTTGGCGGTGATCGAGCCCGACGTGGGCGTGGCGTCGGGCGCCGTCATCTACCCCCCGGTGGCGCCCTTGGTCTATGGCGGCGACGCGCTGAACACGCGTTCGTTCAAGGTCTCGGTTGTCGTTTTCTACAAGCGGCAAGTCGTCGACGTCTCGACCTTGCCGACGACCAATCCTCCGCCCGAGCGCGCGGTGAACCTGGTTTTCCCCTACGCGGGGCAAGGCAACTCGGTGCGTGGTAATTCGGTCGAGGCCTTCCTCAACATTCCCGAGACCGATCCGATCAAGGCCGAGCAGTTCCTCCGCGTCAAGCCCGAGCAGTGGATCATGGCCAAGGCCACGACGCTGAATTACGTTTCCAGCCCGACGACGAGCCCCATCTCGCAGACCGCCGTGTATTGGTATCGCGTGGTGTCGCAGACCACGACGGTCGAACAAGCGGACAACGGCGGCTATCAGCGCAGCGTGCGCCTGAGCGGGCCCGACTGGCCGTTCGACTCGAACACGGCCGTCGGGGTGTTGATGGACGGCGCGGTCGCCGTCTATGAGCGCGGTTGGTACACCGACGGCAACAGTTTTTGGTCCTTGTGAGATTGGCGGTCGAGTAAGGCAAGCGACGGGTGGGCGCCCGCGGATCGAGCGCCCGCCGCGACAATTCATCTTTTCCGGCCCCAGCGCCGGACGACCTGTGTGGAGGAGAGCGAGCATGTCACGACGAATCAAGCAACCATCGCGCGGGCGCGCCGGGCGGCGCGGCGTCGTGTTGATGATTATCCTGGGCATGCTCGCCCTGTTCATGTTGATCGTGATTTCGTTCGTGCTCACGGCCAGCGCCGAGAAACGGGGCGCGATCTCGGCCGCTCGCGCCGAACAGCGCGGCATCAGCCATTCCAATCTGTTGAACATGGCGGCGCTGCAAGTCGTGCGCGGCACGCGCGACGGTCGATCGGTCATCGGTCCCCACAGCTTGCTCGAGGACATGTACGGCGACCGCGAGGCGGTGGTGGGGCATTTTACCCAGGTACTCGTGCCGGCGATGAATGCCCAGAGCACCCCGACCAGCGCGCTGTTCACCGTGACGGGGCTGATCGCCTATGGTCCTGATCGTCAGCCGGGCATCGCCGGAGTTGACGACGATAACAACGGGATCATTGACGACGTGAACGACAATCTGAGTGGCGCCAAGAACTCTCCCACCACCGACGATACCTGGCTGGAGAGTTACGTGGGGCAGAATGGCGCCAGCGCGCAGCTGGAAGGGCGCTTCGCCGGCTGCGTGTTGACGGTGCTCGATGGCCCCCTGGCCAATCAATCGACGCGCATCGTCCGCTGGTGGGGCGCGGGGGGCACCTGGAGCAACAATGGGTCCGCGGGCACGCTCGTGATTCAGCCGTTCAAAACCGCATTCAACGTGACCGATGTCTCGGCTCCTCCGCGCCGCTTCCTCATTAACGGCCGCCCGTTCAACGGCTCGGGCTTTGGCAATTCGACCCAGTACACAAAGAACAATGCCGGCCTCGCGACGCCGGTGAACGGCACGCGGCTGAATTGGCCGGATCCCAAGACGGGAAGCAGCATGTACGGGACGATCAATGTCACGCAGAACCCAAATTTTTCCGGCCAGGTGCCGATTGGCCTGATGCCCAATCCGACCGATTCGGGTTACCGGGGCTACTTGTCCGATCGGCCGGTTCGCGCCGGCGGCAACGTGCCCAACACGAGCGGCGTCGACGCCGACGAGGACTACGACGCTCCCGACTTCCAGAACATGATCCTGGCGGGCCGGACCTACAATCCGACGACGCTGACCTGGGAAGTGACCAGCCCCTCGTTGCATCGCCCGGACCTGTGCCGGTTTTGGGTCCACGCCTTGGGGCTCGATTCGGCTGGCGCGCCGACGGGCAGCTATAACATGATGGCGACTCCCTCCTACCTGCCGCTGCGCCGTCGGTTCATCTTGCGCCCCGATCCGGCCGATCATTTCGACAACACCGATCCCTCGCAGAACCTGATGGGCGCCGGCAAGTACGTGCCTCCCGAACCGTGGGCCGATTTGAACGGCAACGGCATTCCCGAGGGGGGCGAGTACACGGACATCAACGGCAACGGCATGTGGGATCAGGGTTCTCCCACGTTCGTGTCAATCAATCGTTTTGACCCGGTGTTCGGCGGCTTCGACGTCGACAACGACGCCGACGGGCGCTACGACAGCGTCTGGGTCGACTTGGGCGCCCCGGTCCAGAGTTGGGCCGACGGCCGGCTGGTCAAGCCGATGTTCGCCATCCTCTGCCTCGACATGGATGGGCGCATCAATCTGAACACGTCGGGCAATCCGTCGCACTATCGGTTTTCGGGAACCACGGCGACCACCTTGCGGACGCCGCCGGGGCCGGCCTCGTTCGCGACGGCGGCCTTGTCGAGCGACGAAGTGATGTCGGTTGGCGGCTATCTGTTCACCTCGACGCGCACTGGCACCGCCGCCCCCACGACGTACACGGCTCCCGACTGGCTCGACGCGCGCAACGGCACGTACAGCCCAGCCTTCGCGCGCTACAACGAGTCGGCGAGCAATATCAGCAACGTGACGACGCTCGGCGTCGCGGCCGTCAGCCCCGCGGTGACGCTCAGCACGAACTCCTACACGGTCTACGCTCCCTATATCAGTTCGCTCCCGACCCCGAGCGGCGCGGTGAATCCGACGACGCCGGTTCTGACGGGGCAGGGGCTTGGTTATTCGTCGGCTGACATCAATTTGACGCCGTTCCTGATCGCCCCGTACGTCGACAACGGCAATGCCAATCAGTTCTGCCGCGTCAATTTGTATCGCTGGTTGCTCGAAGGCCGGGCCGAGAACCTGTTCCCGAATTACGAAACGTCATTCATTCCGCACATCAACGGCCGTCCCCAAGGAGTGCAGCGTCCCGCCGTGGCGGGGCGGTATGGCGAGCCGCACCTGGTCAATCCCAAAACCCCGGGCCAGCCGACCCCCGGCGCGCTCAGCCTGCCGCGCGCTGGTGAGACGAGCTTCATCCCCTCGGGGGGCAGCCTGTGGAACCTGGCCATCGGCATCACGCCCGGGGACGACAACCGGCCCGCCGCCGCCATCGGCTATATGCCGACCACATTCTATAACACGCCGGGCAGCCAACTGTACGCTCTGTACGGCGGCGTGACCAATCCGAACTTTGTCGGTGGCGATTCGGCGGTCGAGACGTCCGGCTCGCTGTGGTACGTCGGCGCCAACGTCACTCCGTCGCCGCTGAACAGCGCGCTCGCCGCTCCCGCGCTCGACCCCAACGCGCCTGGTTCCGGCGTGGCGGCAAACATGGCGACGGGCTATTACGCATCGCCGATCGATCCGAACGGTCGCTTGACGATCGGCACCGATCCGATGGGGCGCGTGACGTACGCTTATGGTCCGACCCAAACGATTCGCTACTCGCCCGGCGCCCTGGCCAGCGGCCTCGATGCGATTCCCAACGAGATGATCGACGATCCGTGGGAGTTCGACCCCAGCGGCTTGTCCAACCGGGGAACGCTCGTCCAAGGAGTCCTGACCGGCGCTGGACCGAGCAGCCCCGCCCCCCTGATGTCTCCCACCGACGCCCCCTTCACCGCCGCCGAACTGCAAGCCTTGTTGCGCGGGCACGACCCCGATATGCAGTACATGAACTCGCGGCTGCGACAGGTCTGGTGGGGGGCCAACGACCAGACCCTGGCCACGAATCATGGCACGGGCATCTTGGGGGGGACGTACGATCCCACGCGCCATCGGTTCACGACCGAAAGCTGGGACTTGCCGGTGCCGAATCTTGAGCCGCCCCCGGACGTTCGAGACGCCTTGGCGCTGATGGGGATCGACCCAACGAACCTCAGCTTTGGCGAACTGGTGGTGGGGCGCGTCGCCGCCGCGGCGCGTTGGCACGGCGTGAACTTGACCACGGGCTCGCTGGCCAACATGCAGACGATCGCCCGCGGGCTGATCGATCCCGCGAATCGGTTCGGCCAGCGCGGATTTTCGCCCGACCTGGTGCTGAGCTTGCGGATGGATATCAATCGCGTGCTGGGCAACGGCTTTGACGACGACAGCAACGGCGTGGTCGACGATCCGATGGAAATGGCCAAAGCGGCCAACCAAGAGCCCGCCTGGAAACAGCCCAGCGCGGCCTACACCGTGCCGCCGGTCGCCAAGCTGGGCACCACGATGGACCTGACTTGGGAAGGGCTGTTCATCCCGGCCACCGGTGCGAACACGAACGGCGGGCTGCCAGTGCTCGGCAAGCCGATGCCCGACATCCGGGCGCGCTATGAGTTGGCCAAGCACTTGTACTGCTTGATGATGCTGGTCATGGACTCGAATTACTTGGACCTGGGGACGCCGCTCGTGACCTCCGGGGTGGGCGGCGTGGGGAACATTCAGCCGGTGTGGGCTGAAAAGGGCATGCCCAACACCCTGACCGCCGCGACCAATCCGATCCAGCGGATGCATATCTTGACGGCCTATCGCGTCGCCCAGTGGGCGGTCAACGTCGTCGACTTCCGCGACCGCGATTCGATCATGACGCCGTTCGAGTTCGACATCTATCCGTTTGCCAGTCAGGATCCATTTAAAGCGGGCACGTGGACGCCCGGCGGTTGGGAAGTGGACGGCGCGCTCGAGACCGTCGAGGACAATCCCACTCCCACCACCGCGCGGAACCTGTTCTATCGCGGCGTGGTCTGGGGGATGGAATATCCCGAAATGCAAATCACCGAGACGCTGGCGTTTCACGATCTGAAGATCGCCGACACGCCGATGAGTCCCAACGCCAACAACAACAAGCCGCAGAACTATTTCACCAAGGGGGCGAATGCCGGCGGGGCGGACCCGCACTTGGACCAGGTGGCCATTCCCGAGGGGTCGGCGTTCATCGAGATCACCTGCACGGGCAACGCGCCCCCCTTGACCAACGACGCCAAGGTTCAGCAGGCGCAGAAGTTCCACATGCTTCCCAACGAACTCTACACCAAGACGACGTCGGGAACGAACCTTCCCAACGACGCTTATGGCGCGTTGAATCTGAGCGCTACGGCAAGCCAATCGGGCGTGGCGTCGCCGGTGTGGCGAGTGGCGGTTACGGTGCCACATCGAGGCGTTGACGCCGCGCCGGTTTCGGGCGCTGGCAAGCTGGGGCGCGATCCCACGGTTCGCGAGATGCTCTTCGACTCGCAAGGGGCCGGGGCCGTGAATCTGTACTATCCGGATTCGACGACGTTGCAGCCCGAGGCGATGAACATCTTTGACAGCACCACGCCAGCGAATCCGCTGCTCAACTACCGAATTGGTTGGAACATGTACTTCGTGGCGTCCGGCACGGCGACACAGGTTCCCACCAAGGGCGCCTATCAGGACTATTACATCTACTCCGGCGGCGGCGTGGCGCCAAAGTATTACTTGCAATCAGGCCAATCGGCGGTGCTGGGGCCGGCGCGCTCTTATGTGACCGGTGGCACCATGCCTCACGTCACCCAGGTCGGTTGGACCGACAAAGGAATGCCCTCCAACAAGATCGGCTGGACGCCGCAGCAGTTTGCCCTGCCCACCACGTCGGGCTCGTTGGTCATCAATAGTTCGGCCCAGGCGCTGACCTATCCTCGCCCGTACTCGGCGGTCGGCTCGGCGGGTACTGACATCAAGCAGCCCGTTTGCATTCCGATGGGCACCGCGAGCGTGTCGGCGTCAACGCCGACATTCTACACGGGCACGCGCAACTTCATTGGCATGAACATCTCAGAGCCCCCGGGCGGTTACACGCCACCGTCCAACTACCAGGGGCCGTTGATGAACTTGCAACTGGCCAACGGCTACAAGTCGTACGAGCTGTTCAACCCTGGCAACGGCACCCGCGGCACGTCCACGCTCAGTACCGATATTGCGGACGTGCCATTTGACATGAACCAGAACAACGTGTTTCAGAACGCTGGCATCTCGTCCGGCGCGGGCGGTTCCAACCAGTCGTGGGCGACCCCCGGCACGTACGTGGACTATGCCACGGTGTTCCTCCAGCGGTTGGCCGATCCGACCATGCCCTGGAATCCCGACAAGTACGACCCACAGAACGGCGTCAATTCCGGCGCGAGCAAGTACAACGCCAACTTGCCCATCAACCCGTACTTGACCATCGACTGGATGCCGATCGACCTGACGGTTTATAGCGGCATGCTGGTTTGGCCACCGCAGAATGCCGATGGCGTCACCTATATGAACACGCCAGCCGCCGTGACGCAAAAGCCGTTGACCGCCGCTTCGGCGCCGCACGACGGCCTGCTGACGACGACGTGGAAGGGTTGGACCGGCGCGGCCTCTGTTTCCACCCCGCCGCGCAATTTCGTCTATGACTCGACGACCAATCCGCTGCTGTTGAACAGCCGGCAGCGTGGGCCGCGCCAGTTTGGCCAGGTGTTGCCCGGTGGCATATCTACGAGCACGACGATCAGCGGCCAATTCCCCGTGGCGGCCACCAGTTCGATGAGCTGGCAGTACACGCCCTATACCATCGGCAGCCCGGCGCTGGCCACGCCGAGCCAGTTGGTGATGTCCGAGGCGCCCATCTGGTCGGCCATCAGCGACGACCCGCGCGTGTCGCCATCGTTGGGGCTGTCGGGCGGGCTGACCACTGGCAGCTTCAACCAGCAGGTCACGCTCCACACGCTGGGCTACGTTAATGACAGCTATGGCCACCCTCTGTCGTACTCCGGCACCAGCATGACCGGCGCGCCGTTCCTGCCGAACGCGGCGGTTTCGGTTGCCGCCTTGTCGGCGGGGGTGACCGGGGGGCGCGAAATGATTGGCGCGCCGCAGCGCCCCTATCCGTGGCTGTGTTGGAACAACCGGCCCTTTGCCAGCGCCCATGAATTGATGCTGGTGCCGGCCAGCAGCCCAGGCCGCTTTGGCGTCGAGTTCAGCTACATCACCCAGGCCCAATACCGCGCCGGGCTGACCTCCGACCAGAATTTCACGGCCACCACCATGCGCTACTTGCGCCAATTGTTGACCGGCAACGATTACGCCCTGCGGCGCGGGCTGAGTTGGGGCACCTGGACGGCTCCCGTGGCCGGCGTTGGGTCGCCCCCCCGCGTGCCGCATTTGGCCTGGCCCGCCTTGTCTCCGCCGTGGGGATTGACGCCGGTGGTTCCGACTGGCAATCAGGCCGATCTGCTAACGCCGGGGCAGCCGTTTGGACATCTATTGAACTTCTTTGCCTCGACGTGTCCGGGTGACACCTATCAGGCAAGCATGGGCACCCTGGGTGCCGGTACCTACAGCCCCAAGGCGGCGCCGAACTTTCATCGCGTGTTCGAGTTCGTCACGGTTCCGTCGCGATTCTCGGGGACTTCCGACTCGCTGACCGATGCGGCCTGTCGGCCCGTGCAATCAACCACGACCACCAATACGCCGCCGGCGGCGCTCGACCCGTTCATGGCGCCGCACAACAAGGTGTCGCGGTTCCGCGAGCCGGGCAAGATCAACCTCAACACGTTCGTCGACGCCCACTGCAATTTGCCGAATACCCTGAATTCGACCGGCAAGCTGAACCCGCCCTACGCGACGCTGGATTGCACGGCTTGGGTCGCGCTGACCAACGGCCACCCGAACTCGGTGGGCTCGCAGGCGGCGCGGAACGGCACCATCACGTCCGGCGGCGTCCACCTGGACAGCGTGTGGGCCGACTTCAACGCGAATCGGTATCAGTTCAACGATCAGAACCCATTGCGATACTACGCCACGGGGACGACCACGATGTCGAACACGTTCAATACGTTTACGTGGGACCATCTGAACTGGACCTTCGGCGCCAACAACCATTTGGGCGCGGCCCAAGGCGTGCAGGCGTTGTCGGTGGTTGGCGCGGCGTCCAATCCGTATGTTCCCAGCATCTATCGCATCTATCGCTCGTACGCCGGCGGCATGTCGGCGCCGATCGACGAAATGTTCTACGCCGATGGCGTGATTCCCTCGGGCGCCTCGTCCATGTTTCGGCCTTATTTGGCGGCCGACAGCAACATTCTCCGTCGTCTGGAGCCGAAGCTCGGCTACTCGAATTGGAAGGCGCCCGCGAACGTGGACGTCTACACCACCGTCCCCTATGCCACCAGCCAACCACTGTTCGCGTTCGACGGCGGGCCGATGGCCGCGATGAACACCGCCAACACCGTCATGCCCAGCACCCAGGTTGCCGGCAACATGTACCTGACGGCCGACGGTCCATCGTCGTTGCAGAACGCCCATCGCGACGGCAAGCGCGACCCGTACTTCCGCTATCAGCAGCACCTCAAGCTGAGCAATCTGGTCACCACGCGGTCGAACGTCTACGCCGTGTGGGTCACCGTCGGCTTCTTCGAGGTCTCGCGGATCGGACCCACGAAGCTGCAAACGACGATGAAGTCCGACGCCAGCTACCCCAACACCGATGGCTTCCGGTTGATGCGCGAGATCAACAGCGATATCGGCGCGGTCGAACGGCACCGCGGGTTCTATCTGATCGATCGTTCGATCCCCGTGGCCTTCGTGCGCGGCGAGAACTACAACGTCGACAATGTGTTCCTTTTGAAACGCGTGATCCAGTAGCGCCCCGCGAGCGAACTCGTGGCGCATGCTCCGCGAGGAGGAGTGGACATGGTGGGAAACCTGAAGCGATGGTTCGGATCAGCCCGCGCGGCCGCAACCAGCCGCCAGCGGGCCGGCGTGACGTTGATCGAAGTGCTGGTCGCCACGGCGATCACGCTGATTCTGGTGGCCGCGGTGGCCCAGATGTTCACCTACGTCAGCAACAGCGTCGTCGACGGCCGCGCCGCGGTGGAAATGTCGGATCGCTTGCGGTTGGTCAAGGAACGGCTGCAGCTCGACTTGAAGGGTTGCACGGCTCCCACGCGGCCGCCGCTGCGCCCCGAGGCCGACCAGGGCTACTTCGAGTACATCGAAGGGCCGCTGGGTTCGTTCTACACCGTGCTCGACGGCAGCAAGAGCGGCAACACGATCCAGGATGAACTGGTGGACGACGTCGACGACATCCTGATGTTCACGGCGCTGGGGGTCGACGCGCCGTTCGCCGGGCTGATTCGCAACGTGCCCAGCACCACCCCCTATGCCGAAATCGCCTGGTTCATGCGTGGCACCAACCTGTATCGCCGCGTGCTCCTGATTCGAACCGCGGACGACCCCGACAGTTGGTCGGCCGGCGAATGGAACAGCAAGAACTTTTACCAGCTCAGCGATCTGTCGATGCGCCTCGAAGGGGGCGGCGTGGGGCAAAACAACGTCAATAATTTGGCCTATTTCGCCACCAATCCGAATATCCAGGCGATTGGCATGTTGCGGTGCAATTCGCTGGGGGATCTGACCAAGCGCGAGAACCGCTATGCGCATCTGCCCACCGTGTATCCCCACGACGCGCGCTGTTGGGGCGTCAGCTCCACGATCAGCGCCGCGGCTGGCTCTGGTGTGATCGGTGTCACCCAGTTTCAAGGCTGGGGCTTGCCCACGCTCACCGAGTGCGGCAGCGGCAACTGGCCCTACCCCTACTATGGCACCACCTCCAACCCCAATCGTCCGGCAACCGTCGTCGCCTATATGCCCATGGGAGGCGAATACACGCAGTCCATTGCCATCCTGCCCACCCAGTCGTCGAGTCCCGCGACAGGCGTGTCGGTTAACTTCCATCAGGGAAACCTGACCACGGGCGCCTATTTCGTTTGCACGGCGACGGGGATCATCTTGATGGACGGGTACGATCGCGGCCGAGCCATGCGCTTTGCCGCGAACACCACCCGAGGCATGGCGAATTTCGGGTTTAGCACCACCGGGTCGCGACTGGACGATCTGATCATGACCAGCGTGGCCGGCTTTGACGTCAAGGCTTGGGATCCGGGCGCGCCGGTGTTTGAGGTGGCGCAATTGATCAACGGCGCGGTCAGCGCCACCACGAGCACGACCGTCGCGCCGGGGGATCCGAATTACCAGGCGACCGTAATCAGTTTTACCACCAACTCGGCGAGCATCGCGTCGACCAGCACCACGATCCGCGCGGTCAGCTTTGGTTCGTACGCCGATCTGAACTACCTGGGGGCCGCCGGCTATCCACCGGTTCCCACGCCGACGACGGCGTCGGCTTATGAACTGGCGCTCAGAAAGTACGAAACGGCCAAGTTCGGCATGACGGGTGTCTTGCCGCGGCCCCGCTTTGGCGACCCGGGCAATCCTCGTTCGCGCTGCGATGCCGGCATTTCCAACATCTTCAAGGCCGCCGTCTACGACACCTGGTCGACCCACTACGAGTACGACGGCATCGATCAGCCGACCACGCCGGTCTCCACGGGGGCGAGCACGGTTTATAAGCAGGACGGGTTGGTCGACCCGATGTACAACGGTCTCGACGACAACGCCAACGCCGGCGTCGACGACGCCAACGAAGCGGAAGCGCCGCCGCCGTACGCCTATCCGCTGCGGGGTATTTCGGTGTCGATTCGCGCCTATGAGCCCGACACCAAACAGGTGCGCGAGGTTCATCTGTCGCACGAGTTCACGCCGGACTGATCAGTGCCTAGGTATTGAACAGGAAGTGGCAGATGTCGCCGTCCTGGACGACGTAGGCTTTCCCTTCGGTGCGCAGCTTGCCAGCCTGGCGGATTTCCTTTTCGCTCTGCAAGGCTTCCAGGTCAGTCAGGGTGTAAACCTCGGCGCGGATGAAACCCTTTTCAAAGTCGGTGTGGATCACGCCCGCCGCCTGGGGGGCGGTGGCGCCGATCGGAATGGTCCAGGCCCGGACTTCCATCTCGCCGGCCGTGAAGTAACTTTGCAGTCCCAGCACGCGGTACGCCTCGCGCGCCAGCGCGGCCAGCGCCGGCTCGGCCAGTCCGGCCGAGGCCAGCATCTCGGCTCGATCGGCTTCGTCCAACTCGGCGATTTCCGCCTCGAGCTTCGCGCACACCGGCACGACCGACGCGCCGACCTGCTGGGCAAACTCGCGGACTTGCTGGACCAGCGGCCCCGCGCCATTCAGGTCCGACTCGTCGACATTGGCCACGTACAACACCGGCTTGGCCGTCATCAGCCCGAAGCTCTTCACCGCCTTGGCTTCCAGCGGATCGAGCGTCAGCTTGCGCAGCGGTTCGTCCTTGGCCAGGTGCTCCTGGCATTTCTTGATCACCTCGACGCGCTGCTTGGCTTCCTTGTCGCCGCTCTTGGCGGCTCGCTCGGCCTTGGGAAGCGCCGTCTCCAGCGTCTGGATATCGGCCAGCATCAGTTCGATCTCGACGGTCTCGATGTCCGAGACCGGGTTCACCGCGCCGGCCACGTGGATCACGTCGGGATCCTCGAAGCAGCGCACTACCTGCAAGATGGCGTCGACTTCGCGGATGTGATTCAGGAACTTGTTTCCCAAGCCCTGGCCTTCGCTAGCCCCTTTGACGATGCCGGCAATGTCGACCAGCTTGATCGCCGCCGGCACGATCTTCTTGGGGACGATGTATTTCGTGATCCGCTGCAAACGCTCGTCGGGCACGCTGACGATTCCTTCGTTCGGCTCGATCGTGCAGAACGGATAGTTCGCGCTCTGCGCGCTCTTGGAACTTGTCAGCGCGTTGAACAGCGTGCTCTTGCCCACATTCGGCAACCCAACAATGCCAGCTTCCATCGGTATCCACGGAACTAGGTTGAATTGGTTAACAAAACGATCAACGGGAAATGATAAACGATAAACGCAGAGCAGAAGACTGGGGCGCTAACGATTAGATTGACGAACAAGTCGAACGGAGTATGAATCCTCCGTTCATCGTTTCGCGTTTATCGTTCCTCATTTCCGCGCGGTTCGCGCATGTCCACGCACCGCGAGCCTTTGCCCTCGAACCGCGGCAGCGACCCGAACGGCACGCACGTCACGTCGACTTTCAGGCCCAGCCGCAAGCGCAACTCGTCGGCGATCCGTTGCGGCTGGTGCAGCCGGTCCTCGACCTCGACGTGCAGTTGATCCATTTGCTCGACGCGGTGGACGAGCAGCCGGTACTCTTGCACTTCGGGAAAGCTGCGGACGATTTGCTCGATGGCGGTGGGGAAAATGTTCACGCCCCGCACGATCAGCATGTCGTCAGCGCGTCCCAGGATGCCGCCCCGCAACAGCACGAACCGGCACGCCTCGTCGTGCTGCCAGACCGGGCGGACCAGATCGCCCGTCCGATAGCGAATGATCGGGTAGCCGACGCGCCCCAGATTGGTCAACACCAACTCGGACAGTTCTCCTTCGCTTGCCGGCCGCCCCGTCTCGACCGACAAGAACTCGGCGATGAACTCGCTTTCCATGATGTGCAAGCCCGAGTCGCCGCGATCGGCGTAGCCCCACGGGCCCACCTCGCTCGCGCCGCCGTGATCGATCACCCGGGCGTTCCAGGCTTCGCCGATTCGCTTGCGCATCGCCGGGATCGAGCCCCCGGGCTCGCCGGCCAGGATCAGCTTGCGAACTTTCAGGTCGCTGGGGCGAATGCCTCGCTCGCCGGCCACCTCGGCCAGGCGCAGCGCGTAACTCGGCGTACACAGCAGCACGCTCGCACCGCTGCTGCGGATCAGTTCGATCCGCTGCTGGGTGTTCATCCCGCCACAGGGAATCACCAGACAGCCGCGCTGCTCGGCCGCCTCGAACGCGCTCCAAAAGCCGACGAACGGGCCGAACGAAAACGCCAACAGCACCGTGTCCTCGGCCGTCACGTCGGCGGCGTCGAGCACGTACTGCCAACAGCCTAGCCACCAGTGCCAGTCTTCGGCCGTGTCCAACGTGACCAGCGGCCGGCCGCGCGTGCCCGAGGTCTGATGGAACCGGACGTAGTGCGAACGGGGAAAGGTCAGATTGGCGGCCAGCGCGCCGTGGGCGTGCGAGGCCAGCAACTCGTTCTTGAACGTGAACGGGAACTGCTGCAAGTCCTCGAGCGTGGCGATCGTGTGCGGCGCGTCGGCCAGCTTCTCGGCATAGAACCGATTCTGAGGCAGAATCCGCGCCAACAGCGCGTTGAACCGCGCCACCTGATGCCGTTCGAGGGCCTCGGAATCCAGGGCTTCGAGTTGTCGTCGCTCGGCGGGCGAAACCAGGGTGCTCATCTTCGTATCATAGCGTTTCGCCGCCGCGCGGGGGAGGAGCCGCCTGCCGCTCGCCAACCGCCAGCGCCAACCCCTAGAATGGAGCCGCGAGAACGTCACGTGTTTTTCCAGAGGCAAAGGCTCGCGGATGAAGCTGGTTCACATCGATCTCGAACGTCCGCCGCTGGCCGCCGCCGCCGAGTATTTGCTGGCGTCGGTGTTGCGGCCCGCCGGCGCCGGCGACCAGCCACCCATTGTCGTGGTGCCGGGACGGCGCGCCGGTCGCCGGCTGCTTGAACTGCTCGTCGAACAATCGGCCGCCGCGGACCAGCCCTTGGTTCCCCCCAAGATCATCACGCTCGCCCAGTTGCCCGAGTTGTTGTACGAGCCGCGGCGTCAACTGGCCGACGAGGTGACACAGCACCACGCTTGGATTCGCGCCTTGCGCGAGATGCCCCGCGAAGCATTGGCCCAGTTCTGTCCTGCGCTTCCCGATTCCGAAGATTTGCTCGGCTGGCTCAGCCTGGCCGAGTTGTTGACCGGATTGCACAACGACTTGGCGGCTCATCTGCTTGATTTCCAGGACGTGGCCCGCGATGGCGTCAAGCTCGGCGCGTTCAACGAGTCGGCCCGCTGGCAATTGCTGGCCGAGTTGCAAGCCCGCTACTTGCAGGTGCTCGACAATTTGCAAGTCTGGGATCGCCAGACCGCCCGCCGCGTGGCCATCGACAAGAGCGAGTGTCGCCTCGACCGGCCGGTGATCCTGGTCGGCACCGTTGACTTGAACCTGGCGCAGCGCCGCATGCTCGGCCAGGTTTCCGATCGTGTCACGTCCCTGGTCTTTGCGCGGCCCGCGTGGCGCGAGCGCTTTGACGCCCACGGCTGCGTTGTCCCCGCGGCCTGGGCCGAAGCGACGATTCCGCTCGAGACCAATCAAATTGCCATCGTTGACGGTCCCGGCGAGCAGGCCGACGAGGTGATTCGGACCTTGGCCGCGCTCGACGGCCGCCGCGCCGCCGATGACATCACCCTGGGGATGATCGACCCGGCGCTGGTGGCCACGGTCGAGCAACGCCTGGAAGAGTGCGGCTTGCAGGGACGCTATGGCCCAGGCACGCCCCTGTCGGCCTCGGGGCCTTATCGGTTGCTGCTGGCTGCGGCCGAGTACCTTGACGCGCCGCGTTTCGATCGCTTTGCCGCGCTGGTGCGCCAGCCGGCCTTGCACAATTGGCTCGGCGGCCGCGTCACGGGTGACTGGCTTTCGGCCTGTGACAAATACGTCGTCAATCATCTTCCCTGGCGGATCGACGGGAGTTGGTTCCCCGATACTCGCGAGGCCGCGACGGTGCGCGAGGTGCATCGCCACGTGGAACAATGGCTAGCCGAGCTGCGCCAGCCAGCGCAGCCCTGGCCCGAGTGGGGACAGGCGATCGCGCATCTGCTGCTGACCGTGTACGGCGAACTGTCCCTCGACAGCCAACGCCCGGCCGACCGGGCCTTGGCCGACGCTTGCGGGCAGATTGTGCAATGCCTAAGGGCGCAGTCGCAGATCGAGCCCGACCTCGCCCCGCGCGTGACTGGCGCCGTGGCCTTGCAACTGCTGCTGCGCGAGTTGGGGGGTAAGACGATTCCATCAGCCGAGCCCGATGGGATTGAAATGCTCGGCTGGCTCGATCTGCCGTGGGATGACGCGGCGGTGATGATTCTGACTGGGTTCAACGAAGAGTACATTCCCGGGCGGATCAGTGGTGATTTATTCCTGCCCAATGCCCTGCGTCAGCACTTGCAACTGGAAGACGATCGCCAGGTCTACGCCCGCGACGCCTATACTTTGGCGTTGATCGCGGCGCGGCATCCGACGTTGCGAATCATCGCCGGCCGCCGCACGGTGAAGGGTGACCCGTTGTTGCCGAGCCGGCTGCTGTTCGCCACGGACGAGGGGACGGCGGTGGCCCGCGCGCGCAACTGGTTTGGCGAACAGGCGCGCACGCCGCGCATCGTGTTGCCCAAGGGGCTGCGCTCGGGTGGCGCGCGGCCGCGGTTCGTGCCGCCGCGGCCCCAGCCGCTGGTCAAGCCGATCGACGCCATGCAGGTCACGCAGTTTCGTGCCTATTTAACCTGCCCCTATCGGTTCTATTTGGACCATTGCTTGAAGCTTCGGCCGCTCACCGACGAAGCCGAGGAACTCGACGGCGGACAGTTCGGCGACCTGTTGCATAACGTGCTGAAAGATTTCGCCGATTCGGAGTTGGTCAGTAGCAGCAGCGCAGACGAAATTTATGCCGCGCTCAGCCGGCAACTCGATCGACGCTTGCGGTTCACTTACGGCGCCGAACCGTTGCCGGCCGTGATGGTCCAAGCCGAGCAGGCTCGCGAACGTCTTCGCGGCTTTGCCACCTGGCAAGCGAAACGTGTCCAGGATGGCTGGCGGATTCGCCACGTCGAGCGCCCGTTCGGCGAACGTGAAGTTAAGTTGATGGTCGACGGTCAGCCGATGTACTTGCACGGACGTGTCGACCGGATCGACTATCACGCCGACGACAATCGCTGGGCGCTGCTCGATTACAAGACCGGCGACTCGGCTGAGAAACCCGAGGCCCAGCATCGGCGGCGTGACGGAACCTGGGTCGACTTGCAATTGCCCCTCTATCGGCAACTGGCCGGGCCGCTCGAGATGCGCGGGCCCATCGACCTGGGCTATATCGCGCTGACCAAGTCGCGCGACACGGTCGACCTGTGGCGCGCCGAGTGGGGGGACGAGGACTTGGCCGAAGCCGAGGTCGCCGCCCACGAAGTGGTGCGCAAGATTCGCGCCGAGACTTTCTGGCCCCCCAGCTCTGAAGTGAACGCGCTGTGGGACCGCTATGCGAACATGCTCCGCGGCTTTCGCGCCGACGACGAGCCAGCGCCGGCGAGGAGTGCCTGATGCCGCGCGCCAACCCCAAGTTGCCAAACCAGATGATCCGCGCCTCGGCCGGTACCGGCAAGACGTTCGCCCTGTCCAATCGGTACTTGTCGTTGTGCTGCGACGAAGTGCCGGTCGATCAGATATTGGCCGTGACTTTCGCGCGCAAGGCGGCGGGCGAAATCGCCGGCCGCGTGATTCGGCGCCTGGCCGACGCGGCGCACGACGAAGCTGGCAACCAAAAGCTGGCCGGCGAGCTCGGGCGAACCGATCTGGCGCTCGGCCGCACGCGCGCGCTCGTCAAGTCGCTGGTGTCGCAGTTGCATCGCTTGCGGATCGGCACGCTTGACAGCTTCTTCGTACAGCTCGCGCATCACTACAGCTTCGAGCTGCAACTGCCACCGGCCTGGTCGATTGCCGACGAGCTGGTCGACAAGCGGTTGCGTCAGGAAGCGATCCGCCGCGTCTTGTTGCAGGGCAAAACCGCCGACGTGGTCCAGCTTCTATCGCTGTTGAATCCCGGCGAGGTGCAGCGCTCGGTGGCCGAGCAACTGTCGGGTCTGGTCAACAAGATGTACGGCTATTACTGCGGCTCGACGCGCGACGCCTGGTTTGCGTTGCCGCGCCCCAAGCGTTTGAGCGATGAGCAGCTGCAAGCCGCCGGCGCGAATCTTGCGCAATTGAAGATTCCCCAGAACGGCCATTGGACCAAGGCCCATCGTCAAGACCTGGATCGGTTAGCGACGCTCGACTGGGAATTGATCCTTGGACGCGGCCTGGTCAAGGCGGTGGCCAACGGCGAGGCGAAATACCAGAAGGTCGAGATCGAGCCCCACGTCCGCGAAGCCTACGGGCCGATCGTGGCGCACGCCCGCGCCGAACTTTTGCAGCGTGTTGCCAATCAGACCGAGGCAACGTGGCAACTGCTCGACGCCTTTCACCAGCAATACACCGAGTTGAAGCGACAGCAGGGGGGCTATCGCTTCGACGACGTGCCGCGGTTGTTGGCCAGCGCCTGGGCCGGCGAGCAGATTGACCGGCAGACGTATCGGATGGACGCCCATGTGAACCATCTGTTGCTCGACGAGTTTCAGGACACCAGCTTGGACCAATGGCAAGCGGTCGAGCCGCTGGCCGCCGAGGTCACCGGCAAGTCGCGGCATGGATCGTTCTTCTGCGTGGGAGACGTCAAGCAAGCGATCTATGGTTGGCGCGGTGGGCAGTCGCAAATCTTCGATACCGTGGTCCACGAACTTCCCGACGTCGAGCAGAAGATTCTCGACCGCAGCTATCGTTCAAGCCAAACGATCATCGACGTCGTCAATCGCGTGTTTGGCACCATCGCCGACAACGCCGGTGTGATCGACGACAAGGATTCGGCGCGCTGGGAAAAAGTGCGTAAGTACTGGAAAGAGCAGTTCCACGAACATGGCACCGTGCGAAAAGACCTGGCCGGCTACTGCGAGCTATCCGTTTCCAACAGCGACCCTGCCGATGAAGAAACTCACTGGGCGGCCGTGGCCGAGACGATCGGTCAACTGGCTGGCAAGCATCCGCACGCGACGATTGGCGTCTTGGTGCGCAAGAACGCCACGGTGGCCGACCTGATTCGACGGCTGGCGCAATTACCCGCGCCGGTCGCGGCCAGCGAAGAGGGGGGCAACCCGCTGACCGACGCGGCCAGCGTGCGCGTGGTACTGGCGCTGTTGCGTCTGGTCGATCATCCCGGCGATCAGGTCTCACGGTTCCACGTGGCCGAGTCGCCACTGGGGCCGATCGTGGGGCTGACCCAGGATCGCGCGGCCCCGATTCTCGATTGGGTGTCCCGGCTGCGCGACAAGCTGACCCGCGATGGGTACGGCACGACGATTTACGCTTGGGCTCGGCAACTGGCCCGCGATTGCGATGTGCGCGAGCTGAATCGCTTGTTGCAGTTGGTCGAACTGGCCCATCGCTACGACGCGGCGCCGGGGTTGCGCACCGGCGATTTCGTGGCGCTGGTCGAAACGACCAGGGTCGAAGATCCGTCCACGGCCCGGGTTCGCGTGATGACGATTCACCAGGCCAAGGGACTGGAGTTCGACATTGTCGTCCTGCCGGAACTCGACGAGGCGATCAAAGGCCAGCCGCCGGCGCTGGCCATCGGGCGAGACAAGCCGACGGGGCCGCTGACGCACGTCTGCCGCTGGACCAGCGACGACGTGCGCGGCGTGTTGCCCGAGAAGTTCCAGAAGCTGCACGACGCCTGGGAGGAACAGACGGTCAACGAGTCGCTGTGCGTCCTGTATGTCGCCATGACCCGGGCGGTCCATGCCTTGCACATGATCGTGCCTCCGCTGAAGGAAAAAGGAAACCGCGGCCACACCTTTGCCGCGATCCTGCGATCGGCGCTGACCCAAGGCGAGAACCCGGCCAATGCCGGCGTGCTGTTCCAGTTGGGCGAGCCAGCCTGGGACCAGGGGGCGAAGGGGGCCGCGAAGCGTGCGTCGCGAGGCGCCGATGCACCCGAGGTCGAAACGGTCGACGTCAAGCTGGCCCCCTCGACGCACCGGCGGCGGATGCTCGATCATGTCGCGCCCAGCCGGCTGGAAGGGGGCGGCGAGTTGAACCTGCGCGAGCGGTTGCGCGTTGATGCGAGCCAGGCCTTCGCCCGTGGCACCTTGTTCCACGCCTGGTTCCAACAGGTGGGCTGGCTCGACGACGCGGCGCCGAGCGATGCCGAGCTGCGCCAAGCCGCGGCGCGATTGAGCGCCGGCAGCGGCGATCTGGACGGCGCGCTGGCCGAGTTCCGCGCGCTGCTGGCCAAGCCGCGCTTGCGCCGATTGCTCGGTCGCGACGAATACGCCGATTTGAAAGCGATTGGGTTGCCGGCCGAAGTGGTGCGCCGCGTGGCCAACGGCGCGCCGCGTTACGAGGTCCACCGCGAGCTACCGTTTGCGGTGCGCGACGGAGAGACGATCGTCCAAGGCTCGATCGACCGGGTAGTGCTGATCTACGCGGGGCAGCAACTTGCGGCGGCCGATGTCGTGGACTTCAAGACCGACCGGTTCCCGGCGTCGGCCCTGGCCGAGAAGCTGGCCTTCTACCGTCCACAACTCGCCGCCTACCGGCGCGCGGTCGCGGCGATGTACCACCTATCGCCCGGCGCGGTCACCGCCAGGCTGGCCTTCGTCGAGTTGGACCAGGTACAGTCCGTGTAGCGCGGATCGAAGACGCAACAGTCGTCTTCGTAGTTTCCGGCGTCGTGACCGTCGTGGTCGAATTCCGATGATTCCCGCTGCGTCGGCAACCGAGCCCTGGTTGCCGGGATTCTCCTGAAACGCTAAAGTACGCGAGGAATGCGCAGTTGGGGCAGTCTGCGCGCTTGGCTCCAGGAGGATTTCGCGTGGCCGGTGCAGGAAGCAATTCGACGATGGCGGACCTCAGGCAGTTGCTCGATCAACTATTGGCCGAGCCGACCTCGCATACCAACGCGCAGCCGCGGTCGGTCGAGCATGTCGAAATGCTTGAGCGGCTGCTGGGCAAGGCGGCCTGTCGGCACTTGGGCATCTTCGCGGTACCCGAGGGGTTCCGCCTGTCGGTGGTGATTCCGGTCTACAACGAACTGAAGACCGTGGCCGAGGTGATCCGCCGAGTCCGCAACTGTGGCGTGCCGGTCGAGATCATCCTGGTCGACGACGGCAGCACCGATGGCACGCGGCAACTGCTGGACAGTTGGCGCGGCGAGGCCGACTTGCAGATCATCTTCCACCAGCAGAACCAGGGGAAAGGGGCCGCGTTGCGAACCGGCTTCGAGCACGCCTCGGGGGACGTGGTGATCGTCCAGGACGCCGACTTGGAATACGATCCGGCCGAGTTCCCGGTGCTGATTCAGCCCATCGTCGAAGGGCATGCCGACGCGGTCTTTGGCAGCCGATTCCTGGGCCAGGACCATCGCGTGCTTTATTATTGGCACTCGCTGGGCAACCAGTTCCTGACCCTGCTCAGCAACATGACGACCAACCTGAACCTGACCGACATGGAAACCTGCTACAAGGCGTTCCGTCGCGAGGTGATTCAGCAGATCGCGCCGAATCTGAAGGAAAACCGGTTTGGCATCGAACCCGAATTGACGGCGCGGATCGCGCGCCTGCCGGGCGTGCGAATCTACGAGCGGCCGGTTAGCTACCAGGGGCGCACCTACGCCGAAGGGAAAAAGATCACCTGGCGCGACGGCTTCCGAGCGCTCTGGTGCATTTTGCGATACCGGAATGGATAAGGGGGGAATGACCAAGCACCAATGACCAATGAGAGACGTCTTGGCTGTTGTGTACGATTGGTCATTGGGGCTTGGACATTGGGGCTTTCGTCGCCGTTGCTCCTCGTTTAGCGCACCGCCACTCATGGCTCACTTGCAGGCACAAGGCGCACAGCCCGATCAGCGTTGGCGGCGGCCGCTGCCCAGCGACAGCCAGCAATTCGTGCTGGGCCGCGCGGCTGGCCCCTGGTCGGTCCCCTGGGACCAGCACATCTCGCGGCAGCACGCGCAATTGGTTTGGCAGCACGGCAAGCTGGAAGTCGAAATGTTGCCGGCCGCGAATAACCCGATCTTCAAAAGTGGCCAGGAAGTCCGCCACTGTGTCATTGTCCCCGGCGAGCATTTCGTGCTGGGCGAAACGGTCTTCACGGTCCTCGACGAGCCCGAGGTGGTCGAGGACAACTCCCCCTCGGCGGTCAACGAGCAGACGTTCAGCGCGCACTACCTGCGCGGCCTGCGCTTTTACAACGCGGACCAGCGGATCGAAGTGCTGGCCCGGCTGCCCGAGTTGATCTCCGGCGCGCTGTCCGAGGAAGAGTTCTTGCCGCGCTTGGCGATGATGTTGATGGCCGGCATCCCGCGGGCCAGCATGGTGGCGCTGGTCCAATGGCAACATCACGATGGCGACGATCGGGTCCACGTGCTGCATTGGGAACGGCGGCTCGGCTTCTCGGGCGACTTCCGCCCCAGCCACAAACTGGTGACGGCCGCGGTCGGCCACGGCCATAGCGTGTTGCACATCTGGAACGCCGCCCCGCATGCCGGCGACGCGACCTATACGATGAGCGACAACGTCGACTGGGCGTTTTGCACGCCGATGGAAAGCGAAGCGTGCCCCGGCTGGGCGGTGTACGTCGGCGGTCGCAACGAGGTCGAGCGGACTCCGCTGACGCCGGCGCTGGGGGGCTCGGGCACCGGCTCGGTCGGCCCGATCGACTTGCGCGGCGACTTGAAGTTCACCGAGCTGGTCGCCTCGACGTTCAGCGCGTTGCAACAGGTCCAGTTGCTGCAGCGCCGCCAGGCGACGCTGAGCCAGTTCTTCGCTCCGGCCGTGTTTCAGGCGTTTGGCTCGGCGCGCCCCGACGTGGTGTTGCAGCCGCGCGAGACCGAAGTCACGGTGCTGTTCTGCGACTTGCGAGGGTTTTCGCTCCACAGCGAGCGGATGGCCGGCAATCTGATGGCGCTGCTCGAACGTGTGAGCGACGCGCTCGGCGTAATGACCCACGAGATATTGGACCACGGCGGCGTGCTGGGAGACTTTCAGGGGGACGCCGCCATGGGCTTCTGGGGCTGGCCGCTGGCCCAGGCCGACAAGGTTCCTCGCGCTTGCCGGGCGGCCCTGGCGATCAACGATGTCTTTCAAAAAGCAGCGCACCAGGCCGACCAGTCGCTGGCCGACTTCCGCGTGGGGATCGGCATGGCCACGGGGCGGGCCGTGGCCGGACGGATCGGCACCGAGGATCAGGTGAAGGTGACGGTCTTCGGCCCGGTGGTGAATCTGGCCAGTCGCTTGGAAGGAATGACCAAGTTGTGCCGAGCGCCGATCCTGTTGGACGGGCCGACCGCCGAAATCGTCCGCCAGCAGTTGCCCGCCGGCGCGGCGCGGCTGCGACGCGTGGCGACCATCCGCCCCTATGGCATGTACGCGCGGGTCGAAGTCAGCGAGCTGTTGCCGCCGGCCGGCACGGCCGACGTGCCGGGGGATGACGACTTGCAGAGCTACGCAGCGGCCCTATCGGCGTTCGAGCAAGGTCAATGGTCGGCGGCGCTCGAGCAGTTGGAACCGTTGGCCGCGCGCGACGGCGTGGCCGCGTTCCTGCGGAGCACCATTCTCGGCATGGGGGGCGCGCCGGCGCCGGGCTTCGACGGCGTGATCAGCTTGGAGACCAAGTGATCGCGTGGCCGACAGCCGCCAACGGTTGATCGGCCTGCTACCCCCGCGCCCCGCCTCTGTCTCTTTGGGGGCCTATTGAGGCTTGGGCATGCCGTCGTTGGGGCGATTAGGCTCACCGGTTTTATGGCGATTGGCTTTGCCGGCGGCGGGCGATTCCAGAATGCCGTCGCGTTGCATTTGCGCCACGTCGCGCATGATGCGCCACAGTTGTTTCTTGGAAAGCTTCTCGGGCTTGGGGGTGTCGTCCATCTTGCCACGCTTTCTGCCGGCTCAACCGCTCGCCGGCGTGTAGCCGTCTGGTGCGCGGGAAACCGCAAGCCGCCCAGCCGGTCGCCGGGGAATTGTCTCATTTGGGCAGCCGGTTTCGGTAGGCAATTCCGAGCCATTCGCCTAGTTGCCTGGGCACTTCGTCGGCTGCCGTGAATTTGAAATAGGCAGTCAGGCCGTTGTATTTCAGGTTCGTTTTTGCAACCGGCTGGCTGCCTAAATCGAACCCCTCCGGCAAGGCCAACCCCAAGACAAGTTCCGTTGATTTTTTTATCCAAAGAACCGCGAAGGGCTGCAAACCCGATTCAGGGGTCGTGAACTTAACGTAGATGGTCGTTAGTTCCCCGAACGCGGTTGGCGTTGCCGTAGCGATGGTGTCAAGAATCGCCGTCAGTTGCGGACGTATTTTGTCCCACGCCGCCCCGCGCACTCGTTCGTTTGCTCTGTCGTCAATCACGCTCGACATTCGACGCCATCCGGCCAGCAGTCTGGCCGCTTCGCTTGAGGGTTTTAGCACGCATTCAGCAACTGTCATACCGTATCGGGGTGGGGTACAATTTGCCAGCCGCAAGAGGAGCGAATCAAGAATGGCTGTCAACCGCGATAAGACCGACATTTGGAAAGCCGACACGGTGGCTTCGGTCGATTTATTCAATCAATGGTTTATGGAAAGCGCGCCCAAGGCGTTCCGTGATACTCGCGTTGAGGCGACGAAGGACGTTGAAAGGACTTTGCTTGCAACCGAGGACTTCGCGGCTATTACGCCCGCAATCTTGGAGGCACACCCCCAAGTTCTTCCAACGCTGCGCATGGCGTGTTGTCCACCGCTTGCCGTTGACCGTCTAATCGGGCTTGCCGACGCAAACAAAAGCCTTGTCGGCAAAATGGAAAAAGGCAAGCTGTCCGTCCGCATGACTGAAACCGACCGTCTCGATAACTTTGGAAAGCTGATTCGGATTATCGACCGAATGCTTGACCGTGATATTTTTCCTTGGTTGGCGACAAAATCACGGCCGACGCCAGAACAGCGACACCGTGCATCTACGATCGTCGCTGACCGCCTTTGTGGTGCCGTTGCTAATCCAATCATTCGCAACGCGCAGGAGAAGCGACAGAAGGAAAAAATCGAGGCGTATCTTGTCGGCAAGGGGTACAAAAAGAAGCAGCACCCCTCGACGCTCGACATTAGAGAAATGGAAGCCGGAACCTTTTGGTTTGGGATGAATCTGGTCGTTGGGGAGAACCCTAGACCAGTTCGCATACCAGTTGATGTTGTGATTCAGCCAAGGAACTTGCGACCAAATAGGTTTCCGATTCTCGTTGAAGCGAAATCGGCAGGCGATTTCACCAATACAAATAAGCGGCAAAAAGAGGAAGCAAAAAAAGTGCTTCAATTGCGCGCTAAGTTCGGGCAAGGCGTTGAGTTCGTGCTATTCCTCTGTGGATACTTCGACGCGGGTTATTTGGGTTACGAAGCTGCCGACCTGATTGATTGGGTCTGGGAACACCGCATAGACGATTTTGCATTGCTAGGAATTTAAAACATGCCCAACGTATCCGCCCGCGAGAAAGACAGGTTGGCCGAACAGGTTCGGCTTGATGCTCTAAAGACTGCTTTGGAGCGGAATAAGTTGGGGCAGTTTGCGACACCGCCAGCACTCGCGTTGGACATTGCGACATACGCAAAGCGCCTTCTAAAGGGCAATCGCTCGGCAATTCGTTTTCTTGACCCAGCAATCGGAACCGGCTCATTCTACGCGGCTGCACTCGAAACATTTTCGGCAAAGATAACCACCGCAGCGGGAATTGAAATTGATTCCGCTTTTGCTAGTGCGGCAAACGAAATATGGGGGCCGACAGGTCTGAAAGTTTCGACGGGCGATTTTACTAAAGAGCCGGAACCATTCGTGCGCTTCAATCTGATACTGACGAATCCGCCTTATGTTCGCCATCATCATTTGCACGCACACGACAAGCCTCGCTTACGCGATTTGGTGGCAGAGCGGCTTGGGATTCAGATAAGCGGCTTGGCCGGGCTTTACTGCTATTTTCTTTTGCTGGCACACAGTTGGCTTGAAAAGGATGGATTGGCCGTCTGGTTGATTCCATCCGAGTTTATGGACGTAAATTACGGCACCGCCGTCAAGCAGTATTTGACTGACAAGGTAACGCTTCTTCACATCCATCGGTTTTGCCCGTCCGATGTTCAATTCGACGATGCGCTTGTTTCGTCTGCGGTTGTGGTGTTCAAAAAATCCTCCGCCACGGATAACCACACGGTCGAGTTCTCTTTCGGTGGCACGCTGAATGAGCCTGCCAAGTCGCAGCACGTTCCGCTTACTGAACTACGCGAACGTGCAAAATGGACGGCATATCCCAACTCTGGCGAAGTCGAAAAACCAGCGGAAGGGCCGAGATTAGGTGAGTTGTTTACAATCAAGCGTGGATTGGCGACCGGCGACAACTCATTTTTTATTTTGCCGCGTGAGGAAGCCAATAGGCTTGGCATCCCTAGCGAGTGTTTGAAGCCAATCCTGCCAAGCCCTCGATACATAACTAACGAAATGATCGAGGGCGGAAAAGACGGCTACCCCAAAACAGATGTTGTGTTGTCTCTGATTGACACTAAATTGCCCGAAAGCGAAATAGAAAAACACTTCCCGGAGTTCTGGAAGTATTTGCAGAGCGGCAAAGCAAAGTCGATTCATTCCCGCTATCTAACCAGCCGCCGCACCCCGTGGTATTCGCAAGAAAATCGGGAACCCGCTCCGTTTCTTTGCACTTATATGGGGCGTTCGAGCGGAATAGGAAAAAAGCCCTTCCGTTTCATTTGGAATCAATCGAAAGCTACAGCGGCAAACGTCTATTTGGTTCTTTACCCGAAGGGCGAATTGAAACTCGCCCTAGATGCTGACCACTCGCTATACGCCCGCGTGTTCGATGCTCTTAACGAGATTAGCGAAAGCGCCTTCAAGAGCGAAGGTAGGGTCTACGGTGGTGGCCTGCATAAGGTGGAACCGCTGGAGCTATCGCGGCTGCCGGTTCCGAAATTGGCTGCCGCCGCAGGATTGCCAACACGAAAAAAACAACGTGTAGCGTTCGCCTAAACAAGCCGCTCATACCTCGCAAGTCTTTACCAAGATTGCAGGCCTGAACGGGAACGAGGGACAGGTCCAGTTAATAAATGGACCTGTCCCTATGCTATGTCGTCGTCCCTGCGGAACACTATCTCGGCATGGAGGCCGCCGGCGCGGGGCTTCGACGGCGTGATCAGCCTGGAAACCAAGTGATCGACTGGACGAGGGCCGCCGACGCCACGCGGCGCAACAAAAAACCCAGGGGGTAAACCCCCTGGGCTTGTGTTAGCTTAGTTGGCGCTTAGTGCTGCGTCGAATGAACGCCGCTTAGGCGTACGCGCCCCAGTTGTTGCCGGTGTCGAATCCGCCCTCTTCGGCGTACGAGTCGATGCCCAGTTGGGTCTTCAACTCTTCGAACCGTTGGGCGAAGTAATCGCTCGACGAGTGGACGTGCTCGGCTTCGGTGATGAACTTCATCTGGTCCCGGCAGCGGATGCCGTGACGTTCGAAGATGCGCTCGAACGGCTTCAGATCGTGGCCATAGACGATCAGCAGCTTGTGCTCGTCGAACTGCACTTCCAACGGCGCGGCCGGGTTCAGCACGGCAATGCCCGTGCAGCCGTCGTCCGTCAGCAGGTCTTCGTACTCGCACAAAATGCTCTTCAGCACCGGCAAGTCGATGTGCTCGCGGTACAGATCGGTGTGGCCGCGGCGTTCTTGATTGTGGCTGGTCTCGAGCACCACGTCCGCCGCGTTGCCCAACGGGTCGAGCAAGTCGAGGAACAGCTCGAACAGCCGAGTCGACGACGCGGCCCCCATCAGCACGGGGACGTTGGTCTTCGACGCGTCGTCCCGATAGACGTCGTGCCGAAAGCCCTGGGTGGGCGGCACCTGCACGTCGTACGAGGGGCGAATGGCGTCGGTCAGCACAAAGTCGCCGTAGCGCACGATGCCCAGGTGGGTTTCGAGTTCTTCTTCCGACAAGCGGTCAAAACTGCTCGCGCCGACGGTGGTCTTGCCGTCGCGAAAAACATTGCGCAGCAATCGTTGCAAGAATCCCATTTCCGCTCACTTCTTTCGTTAACAGTCTGTCCGGCAGCCGGCGGCGAACCGGCTTGGGAACCCGGCGGTTCCGCAGAAAACCCTAGGTCACCTGTCGGGGATGTCGATTCATAAATTGCTAACCTGTCGACGGTCCCTCGCGGCCGGGCGTTACCGTCGGTACCGGCCGCAGGACCGGTTGCGGCGGCCCGCTACGTCCGTCGGCACTGGTCGTGTCGTCACAACCGGAACCGGCGACGGGTGAACCGGCCGCGGCGGTCGCGTGTCATTCGTCGAAACCAGCGGGGCTCTCGTCTGGTGAAACTCTAGCCCTCGACTGCTGGCGGTGACGGCCGCGCGGTGTAAAAACACCCGGGCTTCACGGGGCTGATTGGCCGATGGTGACGCGGCGGCAAAATCTGCCGCCGGTCAAACCTCCGTGGCCGGTAGAGTCGGTCCCGCGGTCAAACCGGGGGTCGAAAAACAATCGCCGAAACCACTCAAGTTCGGCGGCTCGCCACGCCTGACGAGCGTGCTAGGCATGAATCGATACGCAAGCCGAGGGGGCTTCGTTCGCGCCCGCGCGGCTCGGCGCAAACCGACCGATTCTGCTACGATTGTCGCCATGACTACGAACCATCGCATGCTAGTGCTGCTGGCGCTGTGGCTGGCCGGCTGTTCCTCGCAAACAGCGCCGCCTGCGCCCAAAAGCGACGTCCACGAAGTTTGGGACATTGTCCAATTGCAACAAAACCGAGTCGGCGTCCGGCACTTCCGCGCCGCGCCCGACACGCTCGACAGCCAGCCGGCCGTACGGGTGGACAGCGATATGACCTTCCGCGTCCTGCGCGCGGCCCAGCCCATCGAGCAGAAGACGGCGACCATAACTTGGGAGACGCCGCAAGGACGCATGTTGCGGTTCGAGACCCGGTCGCAATTCGGCGCCGAGCCGACGTTGACCCGCGGGCGCGTCGAGGGGGGGGAGCTGAAGATCGAAACCGAGCAAGCGGGGCGTAAGACCCCTGGCACGGTCGCGTGGCCCAGCGACGGGGACGGCCCCGAGGGGGTTGAGTTGTCGCTGCTGCGCAAGCCCATGCGCCCCGGCGAGCGGCGCAGGATCGTGGCGTTTGCGCCGATTTTGAACACCGTGTCGGTCGTCCAGATGGTGGCGGTCGGCAAGGAAGCGACCGAGTTGCTGACGGGCAATTACGAGCTGTTGCGCATCGACGCGGTGACCGAGGTCTCGGGCTTGACGATTCACGGCAAGCTGTGGGCCGATGCCAGCGGCAACGTGCTGAAGCAATGGATTCAGGAGCCGCTCGAACAGACTCTGTATCGTACCACCAAGGAGATCGCGCTGGGGGAAGCGACGCCGGCGAGTTTTGATCTGACCCTGGCCACGAACGTCTTGCTGAAGGGGAAGATGCCCAAGGATCTGCACGCTGCCCAGCAGGCTCGGTATCGCGTCCGCATGACCGGCGACGACCCGGCGTCGTTGTTCGCCGTGGGGCAGTCACAACAGGTGGCCAGCCAGAACGTCAACACGGCCGACGTGACGGTGAGGGCGATTCGACCCGAGACGCCGCTACTGCCGGGGGTGTTCGACGCGCCGCCGACGGCCGAGGATCTGGCGGCGAGCGCCCTGGTGCAGCTCGACGCCCCGCCGGTCGTGGCGCTGGCCGCTGCCGGCGCGCCCGAGGGGGGCGAACCTTGGAAAACGGCGGTGGCCTTTGAACAGTTCGTCCAGCGCAAGATCAAGAACAAGAACTTCTCGCAAGCGCTCGGCTCGGCGGCCGAAGTGGCCGAGCACTTGGAAGGGGACTGTACCGAGCACGCGGTGCTGCTGGCCGCGCTGCTGCGTGCGCGGAAGATACCGTCACGCGTGGCGCTGGGCATGGTCTACGCCCCCAGCGAGCGGAGCATGGTCTTTCACATGTGGACCGAGGCGTACCTTGGCGACCGCTGGATTCCGCTCGACGCGACCCTGGGGCGCGGCGGCATCGGCGCTGGGCACTTGAAGCTGGCCAACAGCTCGCTGGCCGACGGCTCGGCACTGGCCAGCTTTCTGACCGTGGCCAAAGCGCTCGGCCGCTTGCAGATTGAACTGATCGAAGAGAAGTAACGCCGAAACAAGAGCAATTCTCGCCGCGTTCTCGCGACTTGGGTGGCACCGATTGCGAAGCAATCGGTGTTGCGCAGCAACAAGAAACCTCGAGCGCCGTTCTCCGCACGTAGCAGGCCTGCTTGGCTTGCCACGCGTCGCCCGAGGTTTCTTGCGGCCTTCGGCCGCCCAGGTGCAAGCACCTGGGCCACCTATGCGACGGAGGTCCGAGAACACTTCAAGCAGCAGCAAGCGCCGGCTCAATTCCCCTTCGGCAGTTCGAAGTCGGCGATCCACAATTGGCTGCTGTGGTCCGCGCCGCGGTTGCTGGTCCACATCAACTGCTTGCCGTCGGGGGACCAGACGGGCAACACGTCCGCGGTTGAATGGTCGGTCACCCGTTCGATCGGCCCGGCGGCAATTCGCCCGTCCTTCATTTCAAATCGCATCAGCCACAGGTCATAGTTCGGCCGCGCGTTGGGGTCGGAATGATCGGCCCCGGCCCAGATGATGTACGGCGCGCTCGGATGCCAGTACGGCGCCCAGTTCACGCCGTTGTTGTCGGTCAGCGCGACGTCCACCTTGCCATCGACGCTGATCGCGTGGACCTGCAAGAAATCTTTCTTCAAGCGATCGGTCCGATAGATCACCCACTGGCCATTGGGCGAGAAGAACGGTCCGCCGTCATAGCCGGGCTGGTTGGTCAATTGCCGCACCTGGCTCCCATCGGCGTCCATGATGTACAAGTCCGGGTCGCCGCTGCGCATGCTGCAAAAGACGATCTGCTTGCCGTCGGCCGAGTAGGAACCCTCGGCGTCGTAGCCCGGCGCGTCGGTCAAGCGATGAATGTGCTGGCCGTCGACGTCGGCGCGGAAGATGTCCATGTGCGGATCGAAGTTCCATTCATAGCGCCGGCGGCGGCCGCTGGCGGCGTCCTCGGCTTGCTGCTTCCGCTCGGCCGCTTCGGTGGCGTCGAGTTGCGGGTCCAGGTGGCTCGACGCATAGATGATCGACTTGCCGTCCGGATGAAACGCCGAGCAGGTAGTCCGGCCGCGCCCCGTGCTGACCAACCGTGGCGTGCCGCCGGCCAGCGGCTGGGTGAAGATTTGATAGAAAGGATAGTCGAGCGGCACGGCCTGAAAGATGATCGATTTGATGTCGGGCGAGAAGTAACCTTCGCCGGCGCGGCGTGTGCCGCTTGTCACTTGCCGCAGATTCTTGAGCAGCCGGCTTTCGAGCGTCGACAGACTTGGTTCCGCCGCGGCCGAGCCGGCCCCCGGGGGCTGGGCCGTAACCGGCGCGGCAAGCAGGGCGAACAGCAGGGCGGTGCAGGGGAGGGTCGATCGGCTCATCGGCGGCAAACCTTTGATTCACGAGTTTGTAAGACAATCGGCGACGGTCGGGCGACTCGATTATAGGGCCGCCGCGTGGCACAATGAATCCCCGGAAACAGGGACAAGAAGAGGAACCCAACGATGAAGATCTACACCAAGACCGGCGACACCGGCGAGACGGGCTTATTTGCCGGGCCGCGCGTCCGCAAGGACCATCCGCGGATCGACGCCTATGGCACGGTCGACGAGTTGAACGCCGTGCTCGGCATGGTCCGCTGCGAGACGTTGGCGCCGGGGCTCGATCACCTGCTCGATCGGGTGCAGAACGAGTTGTTCGATTTGGGGGCCGAGTTGGCCACGCCCGACGCCGAGCGGCACGGCCTGCGGATCATCGGCGAGCAGCAGATCGCGGCCCTCGAAGCGGCCATCGACATGTACGAGGGGCACCTCGCGCCGCTGCGCGTGTTCATCCTGCCCGGCGGCACGCGGACGGCGGCATTGTTGCACCTGGCGCGCACGGTTTGTCGCCGTGCCGAGCGGCAGGTCGTGCAGTTGTCGGCCAGCGAGCCGCTGGCCTCGGAGTTGACGATTTACCTGAATCGCTTGAGCGATTTGCTGTTCGTCGTGGCGCGGTGGGCGAACCATCAGGCCAACGTCCCCGACGTGCCCTGGACCAGCCGTAAGTCGTAGGCTTGTTCTTGATTTCCGCCGACTGGAAGCGGGTAGTTGGGCAAATGCCCTACGCTGTGCCCAGCGTCAGAGACTGGGCGTTTCGGCCTCGAAAAGATATAATCTTGGAGAGATTCTCGATCGCCTGGCGGACGGAGGGGTGGTGATCGTTCGACAGGGTATCAACGGAGGACTTCACCGATGGCGACCGTGGTTGAACCGACCGTCGCGCAGATTGGCGAAACGGCCGGCGCGGTGTGGCACATGCTGGCCGAGCAGGGCCCGCTCAGCACCGCCAAGATTGTCAAGCAACTCGACCTGCCGCGCGACGTGGTGATGCTGGCCATTGGCTGGCTGGCGCGCGAAGACAAAATCAACATCGAAATGAACCGCAGCGCGGTTGTTTCGCTGCGCTAAGGAGTGGTGTTGAGCGACGCCCCGTCGCATGTGTTAGATCGCTTCCCGATTCAATGTGGCGATGGCGACTCTACCAAGCCGGTGGCTTTGCCACCGTTCTTGGCGGCAAAGCCGCCGGCTTGGGTCGACAATGCATGTTCGCCACATTTCCTTGCGTTTGCGCACGCGTCACAGAACGAGCGCCGCCAGGGTGATCGCCACCATCGCCGAAGCGACGGCCAGCTTGGCCACGGTGCCGAACAGCCGGCCGACGAACGCCCCCAGGCCGATCTTCATGCTCCGGTCGAGTTCGCTCCCTTTCCAGGCCTCGCCGATCATCGCCCCGACCAGCGCTCCCAGGCACGCCCCCAGGATGACGCCGGCGATCGTGCCGAACACCGGCACGATCGAGCCCAGCAGGCCGCCAAGCGACGCGCCGGGAATCGTGCCCAGCACCGAGCCGATGATGGACAGGAACGCGGCCCGTCGGCTGCCGCCGGCCCCGCGCACGCCGGCCGAGCCGCACAGCAACTCGGCCAATTCTCCGAACAGGGCCAGCCCGACCAGCGCGACCATCGTCGGCCAGCCCAAGTCGGTTCGCCAATCGTCCGGCACCAGCAGCCCGAACACGAGCGCGGCCGCCACAATCAGCCAGTTGCCCGGCAGCGAGAACAGCGTCATCACCCAGCCAATGGCCAAGGCCAGCAGCAGCAAGATGATGCCGATTGTCAGCAATGTCCAATCAAGCATCAAAGGCCGCCTTTGCCAGTTCGCCGAGGTACAGACCGCTCCACGGCTATTCTACTCGGCGTCACGCCCAATCGTAGCTGAAGTCGTGAGACTTCAGTTTTACCGAGGGTGGCCCGGACAACTTGCTTGTCCGGGCGGCGCAGCCGCAAAAGGGATCAGGGCGGCGACCCATTGCCCTCGTGTCGCTTCGCGACACCGGCAACAAGTTGTCGGTGTTACCCACTGAGTCTCGCTCACGCCGAGCGTTTTTCGGCCAGGCGCGGAATCTTCGCTACCGCCGCCGGAGCGGTGTCGTGGATGTGGACGTCGCATTGCGGGAAGGGAATGCCGATGCCGTGTGCGCGGAACTCGCGTTCGATTTCCATGTGCAATTGATGTCGCACCGAGGTGAATTGATCGAGCCCCGCCACGAACACCCGCAGCTCGAACTGCAGCGCGCTGTCGCCGAACTCGGCCAATAGCGCCACCGGCTCGGGACTTTTGAGCACGGCTGGATGCCGGCCCGCCACATCGTGCAACAGCTTGACCACCAGCGGCACGTCGCTGTCATAGGCGACGCCGACCTTCACGACTTGCCGCAGCACCGAGTCGGACAAGGTCCAATTGACCACCTGGCCGGTGATGAACTCCTTGTTGGGGACGATCAGCTCCTTGCGGTCCCAATCGGTGATCGTAGTCGCGCGAGCGCGAATGCGGCTGACGGTGCCGCTGACATTGCCGACGGTGACCGTGTCGCCGACGCGGATCGGGCGCTCGATCAACACGATCAGCCCCGAGACGAAATTGGCGAAGATTTCCTGCAAGCCAAAGCCCAAGCCGACCGTGATGGCCGCGACCAGCCATTGCACATTGGCCCAGCCCACGCCAACCGAGTGAAACGCCGACACGGTCCCGACCAGCAGAATCACATAGCGCGTCACTGCCGTTAGCGTGTACCTTCCGCCGGCGTCGAGCGGCAAGCGCTGTAGCCAGGCGATCTCGAGCAAGCCGGGCAGGTTGCGGGCCGAGACCAGGGTAAACGTCGAGACCACGGCGGCCAGCAATAAGTCGCGGACGGTGATCCAGCGTTCGGTGGCGATCGGCGCGGGTGTGGGCGAGCCTTCACGCGCCGCCGGCATCGCCATTTCGGTGTACGACCAGAGCGGCCATTGATCCAAGTAGGCCAAGGCCGGCAGCACTCCAACCCAGGTGACCCACAGGGCGATCACAAAGCCGGCAATGCCCACGCCGCGCAGCAGCCGGCGCGTTTGCACGTCAATCAACGACAAATCCAGTTCGCGGCACGAGGGCCCCGGCACGGTCTGATCGGCGCAGGCCCCGGCCAAGGCGCCAGCCACCGAGCGGCGTTCGCGGGCCTGGCGAATGGCCAGTCGTCGTCGCGCCACCAGCAACCAGCGCAAAGCCACGGCATGGGCCAGGATCAGCCCCTGGGCCAGCCAGAGCGTGACTTGCAACCGAACCGTCAGCGTCAAGGCTGTGTAGTAGAAGCCCAGCGCGGCAATCGCCGCCAAGGCCAGCGGCACGCCGATGGCGAACATCCGCGCCATGGCGCGCAGTCCGGATTGCTCGACGTGGTTGCCCGTGGCGCTGGCGGCGCGGAGCTTCTGGATCCCAATCGTCACGCGCCACGCGAAGAGGGCCAACATCAATAGGCCGGCAATGAACGTCAGCCGGCCCAACGACGCGTTGTGCGAGTCGCTTTCCTGAACATGAATCATGGCCACGATGAATACGTGGGGGATGCCAATGGCGATCAACCAGCGGAAGTTCCGCCGCCACAGGCGGATGACCGGCTCGGGCCAGCCGAAATGAACCTGGGCTAGCCCCTGGTGACGGCAGACCTGGCGAAAGAAGTCGGTCGTGGCCAGCGCCACGGCGGTCACCTTCAGCGCGAACGCCACCGACTTGCAAAACGGCGTAGCGTCCCAGACGTGCGCGATCCGCCACGAGACATACAGCATCGTGGCCGGCAAGGGCATGGCCAGTCGGGCCGTCAACGCCACCACGCGCAAGGTGGGCAGAATCGTCGCCGAGTAGTTCGAGACCACATCGTCGTTAATCCGCCGCAACAGGCGGCGCAGGAACGGCTGGGTGAGAAACAGGCCGAGAACCAGCGCGGCGAACAAACCATTCAACACCGGGTGCCGCACGCAGTCGTCGGTCAGCGCGACCAGCACCTGCTGCCAATGTTGAGGCGAGCAGGTCCATTCCAACGCGTCGGCCGTGCGGCGCAGATCGTCATAGGCCAGCGGGCTCGTGCTGCGAATCCAGAGGATTCGCTCGTCGATGAACTCGGCATACTCTTCCGTCTCGCGCACCAGGTCGCGCTCGCTGCGATCAAGCTCCAGCACCAACATTTGGAAATACTGGTTGTAGTCGGCGATCAGGGCGTCCAGATAGTCACGCCGCGTGACCAGCAACTGATGCACGGCCGCCTGGATATCGGCCACTTGCTCGTCGGTCGGGGCCGGCGCAAAGCCGCCGATTACTTGCTGGACCTGAGCGTCGATGTCGGCCAGATCGTTGCGCCGTGTTTCCAGATCGAGCAGCTTGAGCTTGATCTCGGCGATCTCGCCTTGACGCGCTTGCAGTTGCGCGCGGTGTTGTTGCAAATCGGGCAAATCGTCGCGCTGGCGTTGCAGCAATTGGCCGACGGCGTCGGTCAGTTCGGTGATCTTGCGGACGTGGGCGAATTGGGCCTGGACCTTGGTTCGCACGCCGTTCAGAAGAGCCAAGTCTTTCTCGATCGCCTTGACCTTGGCGGCTGGACCGTCGGCGGCGTTGCGCAACTCGGCCAGTTTTTCGTTCTCGCGGGCCAGCGGCATTACCTCGGGGCGCGCGGTTAGCACCGCCCAGCGCGCGTCGCGAGCTTTCAACGCGGCATCGGCGCGCGAACGCTCGGCCACGATCTCGCGCCAGCGAGTGTCAAGCTGCTGGGCCTGGTGCAGGCGGCGCGTCGCCAGGTCGAGCTTCAAGCGCAGCAGCTCGCGCGTGGCCTCGTAGCTGGGCAACTCTTCGCTGTAGCTGGCGCGCTCGGCCAGAATCTTGGTCCGCCGGGCCAGCAACAGCGTCCGGCTGGCGCGCCGCACCGGGTCGCGAACCTCGGCAGTCTCGGGCGTGGCTTCCAGTTGCTTGTCGAGTTCTTCCAGCCGCGTCTTGGCCGCCGCGTCGAGCACCCGGATTTCGTCGATGCGGTCGCCACGATAGCGGTTCTGCACATCAAGTTCGGCCAGCGCTTGCTGGGCTTCGACGCGCGCGGTTTCGGTTTTGGCCTGGGTAGCCTTCAACTGCTCGAGCGTGGCGTTATCAGGGGCGACTGCCGTGGCGTCGGTCGCGGTTCGTTCCAGTTGGGCCTTGGCGGCTTCCAAGTCGCGGGGGGCATTGTTGCGCGCGTTGCGGAAGGTTTCACCCTTGCCGTTCCAGGTGGCGGCCACCGACAACTCGCCCAGCGCCTGCTGGTACAGGTCGGTCGCTTTCTGGCGGACATCGGGCGTGTCGGTCGCCGCTTGCAGCTCGTCGAGCGCCGCGCGGACCTGCTCGACCGAAACCAGCGGCACCGGCGAAACCGCCGGCGCCTGGGCCACCGCGGCCGAGGTCGAAAACACCAGCCAGCCTGAAAGCGCTAGCGCAAGTGACAGGCAAGTGCCTGATCGTGGGCCGCGGCCCGACAAGATGGATTGACGCTGGTGCGAACTCATCGCTCAACCTCCGTGTCGATGCGATTAGCGGGTGCGAAGAGCGCGGCGAGGCCGGCTTGGCCGGAACGACGCCACACACTGCCAGGCTCGCTGGCCCGACTCGGATGGCGCGATCGGCTAGGCTGGTTTCACGCTGGCGGCGCGGGGGCCTTTGCCTTTGGACGCGCCACCTTCCTCGACGGTGAACTCGACCTGTTGGCCCTCGGTGAGGTTGACGAACCCGCCGTCGGCGACCGACGAATGGTGAAAGAACACGTCGCCACCCCCAGGAACCGAGATGAAGCCGAATCCTTTGTCTTGGACGATTTTTTTGATGACTCCGCTGGGCATGATCGGCCCCTCCTCGATTGGACAAATGCAAAACGAGGCAGCGGCAGCTTCCGGCCGAGGCGCGAGGCATCCGCCGATGGTAACGTGCTAGCACCCTGACGCCGCTCCGTAACGCGGCGATCGTATGGCAACGGGCAAAACGTGACAAGCCGAGCCGGGCTGCCAGCAAGCCCTGATTCCCGCAAATTAATGTTTACGATTTCGCCAGCGCGACTTACAGTGGAATCATCAGGCGTCGTTAGATGCGTGCAAACGATGGAGCGAAACGTGCGGCTCGGTGAGGGGAGCCCCCACCGCGCACGAGCAGCCACGGCGGGGCGACGTCCGTGGGAGATGGATCGAGGGCAGGCGTAACCCGTGCGAGCCTGAATGATGGCCGAACATCTCAATCGCCAATTGGAACACCTTAAGGACGAGGTGATCTACGTCGGCGCGCTGGTCGAAGCGGCGCTGGCCAAGGCGATTTCCGCCCTGCGCACTCGCGACGAACAATTGGCCCGCGAGGTAATCGCCGCCGACAGCGAAATCGACGGCATGGAAGTGGCCGTCGAGAAGGACTGTCTGAACATTCTCGCCCTGTTGCAGCCGGTGGCGCTCGACCTGCGGTTTGTCGTGGCGGTTCTCAAGATCAACAACGACCTCGAGCGGATTGGCGATCTGGCCAAGAACATCGCCAAGCGCGTGCTGGTGATCGCGCGGGTGCCAGCCATCGAGATTCCGGTTGAGTTTACCGAGATGGCGCGGCTGGCCCAGGCGATGGTCAAGCAGAGCCTCGACGCGCTGGTCACCGCCGACGGCTCCTTGGCTCGGCAAGTGCGCGGCGACGACGACGCGGTCGACGAGCTGCGCGACGCGATCGAGGCCCAGATTCTGGCCGCGATTGCCGAGTGCCCCGATCAGACCGAGATTCTGCTCAAGGTCGCTTCGGTGGCCCGGCACCTGGAACGCCTGGCCGACATGGCCACGCACATCGCCGAAGAAGTGATCTACATGGTCGAGGGCTCGATCGTGCGTCACCGAGCCGGGGCGTGAGCGCTACGGCGTTTTTCTAGAGCACGTCTCAGAACGCTGTCGCGAGGGTGGCCCAGGTGCTTGCACCTGGGTGGCCGAAGGCCACAAGAAACCTCGAGCGCCGTCCCTCACGGGTGGCGAGTTTCCATTGGGGTTGCGCGTGCCCATCGAGTTTCTTGTTGCTGCGCAACACCGATGGCCGAGCCATCGGTGCCACCCGAGACGCGAGAACGTGGTGAGCCCCGCGCTACGGCCGGCGCAGTTGCTTGCCCGTGCGCGCCAAACGCCGGTCGAGTTGCGGGAACGTCTCGTTGGGCGCGGCCGCGTTTGAACTGCCGTTGCCGCGTTGCAGTAGCAAACCCAGCACCAGCGCGAACTGGCCGGCCAGCAAGATCGGCATGCCCAGATGCCAAAGCTCTGGCCGCTCGCCGGCGAAGCCCCAAATGCTGAGTACCGCGCCGCAAACGGTCGCCCCCAAGCCGAGCCCGAGGCCCAGCCAGGCCACCGTTGACGAGACGCCGCCGGTTTCTTGAGGCGGCAGCGCAATCGGTTCGCGCTCGGCGGGTAACATCGCACTGCCCGCGTCAAAACGCAGCAAGCCGCCGGTGCGTGTTGACGCAGGCTTGGGCTCGATGGCCTGGATCAGTCGTTCGACGTGCCGCAGTTGTTCGTTCAGCTCCCAGCTTGACCAGCGCTCAAGCGGCGAGATTTGGCTCGTGTCGACCGGTGATGTTTCGGCCGGTTCAGTCCCGGACGAAGGTGTCATCGCCGTCGCGGCGGCCGGGCGTTCGTTGGCTGCGGGGGCCGGCGACGTCGATTGCCCGCACCGCGCGCAGCCATAGCCGGCCGAACCTCCGGCCAGGGCGGGCACGTCTTGCTGGCAATGGCGACACCACATAACGGTCGGAATCGGAGCTTGATCAGAGGCGGCCGGCCACTCGGGCGCGTGCTGGCGCAGCGCGCTCACTAGATCGACCAGTCCGAGTGTCAATCTGTAGCGATTTCGCGAACTTTTCCGTCCCGGCAAGCTCTGCTATCGGGGCCCCTGTCGGGGGCTAGCCAGCCTGACTATTATGGAATGTTTGGACCCTCGCGAACCGCCCATGATCAGAACCGCCATGCAGCGCACCGAAGACATCAATATTCTAGGGACCGTCGGGCTGACCCCCCCCAGCCAGTTGAAGGCTGAAATCCCCATGACCGAGGCGGCGAATCGCACGGTCGTGGCCAGCCGCCAGGCGGTTCGGGCCATTCTCGACGGCAGCGATCACCGGCTGCTGGCGGTCGTGGGGCCGTGCTCGATTCACGACGAGTCGGCGGCGCTCGAATACGCCGGTCGCTTGAAGCAACTGGCCGATCAGGTCGCCGATCGTTTAGTGCTGGTGATGCGCGTCTATTTCGAGAAGCCGCGCACCACGATCGGTTGGAAGGGCTTGATTAACGATCCGAACCTGGACGATTCGTTCGACATCGGCTTGGGATTGCGCCGGGCGCGCCGGCTGTTGATCGAGATCAACGAGTTGGGTGTGCCCGCCGCGACCGAGATGTTGGAACCGATCACACCGCAATACGTGGCCGATCTCGTGACTTGGGCTTCGATTGGCGCGCGGACCACCGAATCGCAAACCCATCGGCAAATGGCCAGCGGGTTGTCGATGCCCGTCGGGTTCAAGAACGCCACCGATGGCAATCTGCAAATCGCCGTCGAGGCGATGCAGGCCGCGCGGCACAAGCACAGTTTCCTGGGCATCGACCAGCAAGGTCAGACTTGCGTGGTGCATACTGCGGGCAATCCTTGGGGGCATTTGATTCTGCGCGGCGGTCGCTCGGGCCCGAATTTCGACGCCGCCAATTTGCAGCTCGCCGCCGAGACGCTCGCCAAGGCGAAGCTGCCCGTGAACATCATGGTCGATTGCAGCCACGCCAACAGCGCCAAGGATCACCGCCGCCAGGAGATCGCCTGGAAAGACGTGGTCGACCAGCGCGCCGCGGGCAACCGGAACATCATCGGCTTGATGCTGGAAAGTAATTTGTTCGAAGGAAATCAGAAGCTCACCTATCCGCCCAGCACGCTGAAATATGGCGTGTCGATCACCGATCCGTGTACCGGCTGGGACGAGACTCGACAATTGATCGAGCACGCGCACGACGTGTTGAAGAACGATGTGACGCTGCAAAGCACGACGAAGTAGCGCGCCGTCTGATTACGCTATCGTGAACTACTGAGCGTGACGCGCAAAAAAAAACCAGGGACCGCCGATCCCTGGGCTTGTGCGATGTGAGGTTTCGTCGCGCACGATTTCAAACTTGCCAGCGCGACGGCTTCAAACCTAGCCGGCCGTGATCTTGTTGATCTTCACCTGGGTGTGAACCTGCCGGTGGCCGTTCTTGCGCCGCGAGTTCTTGCGGCGACGGAAGTGCTGGACGACCAGCTTGGGCCCCTGGGCCAGCCCCACGACTTCGGCCGTGACCGAAGCGCCGGCCACCGCGGGGGTGCCCAGCTTCAGGCCCCCTTCGCCCCCCACCGCCAGCACGCGATCAAAGGTCACCGCATCGCCCGGGTTCAACGCCTTGCGGCAGTCGATCTCGAGAACCTGACCTTCTTCAACCTTCAACTGCTTGTCGCCGTCCAAAATGATCGCGTACATGATCGAACCCAATACCGCGGCTCTAGGTTAAGTGTGGAAGCCCCGCATTGTAACCGTCAGCCGTCAAAGGGTCGAGAGGGTGCTTGGCAATCGTTTTTCGGCCGACGCAACCGGCGGCTGCGGCCGGGCTTAGCCGATTTTACCAAGGTTTTACAATCTTCCGACCCTGCCGTGACAACCGCTAGGACGATTTACCCTACGATTCGACGAGTAAATTGAGCTGCCGGTCGTGGGGCTGGCAGGTGAAGTAGATAAACAACTTCGCCCAGCAGTCTTCAATACAGCCAGGGCGAGTCATCGGAGAGGAGCGGTTTTCGCGTGTCACCCGTCAAAGCACTGAAGCGTCGCAAGGAAAAGAAGTTGGCCAAGCAGGCCGCCCAACTCAAGCCCGCTAGCGCGCCGCGGGCCAAGCTCGAACCTTGGGAAAACGGTCTCGACTGGCCGACCACGATCTGGATCGGGCTGATTCACGTCGGCGCCCTGGCCGCGCCGTTTTTCTTTACTTGGAAGGCATTGGCTTTGTGCGCCGTTTGGTGCTGGCTGACCGGCTCGATTGGCGTCTGCCTGGGTTATCACCGACTGCTGACGCACGGCAGCTTTTCGACCTATCGTCCGGTCAAGTGGTTGTTGGCCCTGATTGGCGGCTTGTCGGGCGAAGGCTCGGCCCTGATGTGGGTGGCCAATCACCGCAAGCACCACGCGCATAGCGATCAGGAAGGCGACCCGCACTCGCCGCGCGACGGCGGGATCTGGTCGCACATCAACTGGCTGTTTCCGAACTATGGCCGCAAGCATTACGACACGATGACGGCGCGCTGGGCGCCGGACCTATTGAAGGATCCGATGCTGCGGCTGCTGCACACGTTGTTTCTGCCGAGCCATATCGTCACCGGCGCGGTGATGTTGGCCGTCGGCTGGCTGGGCTGGGATCTGTACACCGGCATCTCGTTCGTGGTGTGGGGGATGTTCGTGCGGCTGGTCTATGTGTTGCACGTGACCTGGTTCGTGAACTCAGCCTCGCACATGTGGGGTTACCGCAACTACGAAACCACCGATGACAGCCGGAACAACTGGTGGGTCGGGCTGTTGGCGTTCGGCGAAGGCTGGCACAACAACCACCACGCCTATCAACGGATGGCCAAGCACGGTCACCGCTGGTGGGAAGTCGACGTCACCTACTGGGCGATCTACCTGATGGAGAAGACCGGCCTGGCCTGGGACGTGGTCAAGACGATCCCCCGCGGGACCAAGCCGGCCTAAAAGGGGCAAGCGCCCGCGTGTCGTAGTGTTTGCGTAGCAAATCAAAGGGCCAGCCGATGAACATCGGCTGGCCCTTTTTGTTTAGGGAGTTACGCAGCAAGGGCAACTCAGTCTTGGTAGGGTGCATTCCATGCACCTTATCGGTGGCTTCCAAAAGGAATACAGTGGCAATCTCGCCTCGGCACTAGCGAACGCCAGGCGCCTTTTACAGATAGAGAACTCGCCATAAGGTGCATGGAATGCATCCTACAAAGGCCAGGCCTTTGGCTGGTATGGGATCGGGCCTTTGGCCCTGCAAAATACCAAACGCGAGGGTTTTCCTGTCTTCGGCGGCCCCCAACCGCTATCGCCGAGGGCTGAAAAACCGGCTGCCGCCCCCTGTTGCAACCAGGGGGGCTTTTGGTACATTCAACCGCTTGACGTTTTAGTAACCATTTTGAAGTGGAATAGTTCAAGCAAGTTAGGACAAGTAGGTCGCTGGACGAGAGAATCCAGCCGGCCACTTCCAGGGAACAGCGGTCGCCGATGGCTATCACAAAGCAACGTAAACAGACCCTCATTGGGGACTTCCGGCGCGAGGAGTCCGACACGGGCTCGCCGGAAATTCAAATTGCTATTCTGACCAGCCGCATCGGCGAGTTGACCGGTCATCTGCAAACGCACTCCAAGGATTACTCCAGCCGGCGCGGATTGCTCATGATGGTCAGCCGCAGACGACGCCTGCTCGATTACCTGAAGCGGGTCAATCCGCAACGGTATCTCGACATCATCCGCCGTCTCGAAATCCGGAAGTAGCCGGAACGGTAGTTGGGCCGCGAGCGGTTGAACACGGCCAGCTCATCAAGGGTGAGCCTTGCCCGGTAAGGGTAAGCGGTGGTCGACGACGGGTTGCCAGCCTCCGAGGGCATTAGGCAACGACTCGTGCGTGTTCGCTCCAGGCAAGTTGCGCCGGCCAGCAAGTTTCATCAGGCAGTCAGTTTGCTGGTGAAACGCGCTGTTCCGCCCGCCTTGGCTCCGTAAGCCCGTCTTCTTTCTCTCGCCGACGTTTGGCGGCCGCGAATGTGCTGGCCTTTGGCAGGGCCAATTCCATTCCCGGCTTTCGCCCGGCAACCTGTTGGCAATTTGCTGGAACGCGGAAAACAAAACAGGAACTACCTTGAAAGTACGAGTTGAACGCCAGATCGGGAATCATGTGCTGTCGATCGAAACCGGCATGTTGGCCAAGCAGGCGGCCGGCAGCTGTCTGATCCGCTATGCCGACACCGTGGTGCTGGTCGCCGCGGCCACCGGCGCCCCTCGCGTGGGCACCGATTTCTTCCCGCTGACTTGCGACTATCGCGAACGCACCGCCGCGGCCGGCAAGTTTCCCGGTGGATTCTTGAAGCGTGAAGGTCGCCCCACGACCAAAGAAACGCTGACCGCTCGGTTGATGGACCGCCCGATTCGCCCGCTGTTTCCCGAAGGCTTCTTCGACGAAGTGCAAATCCAGGCCTTCGTCATGGCCAGCGACAAGCAGCACGACGGCGACGTGTTGGCCATGAACGGCGCGAGCGCCGCCCTCGGCCTGTCGCAGTTGCCGTTCCAGGGCCCGATCGGTGCGGTTCGCTTGGGCCTGATCGACAACCAGTTCGTCGTCTTCCCCTCGCAAGACGAACTCGAGGAAAGCGATCTCGACCTGATTATCTCGGGCAGCCGCGAATCGATCCTGATGATCGAGGGCTTTGCCCGCGAGATGCCCGAAGACCGGATGGTCGAAGCCATTGTCGAGGCGCACAAGTACGTCAAGATTCTGTGCGATCTGCAGGACGAGCTGGCCCAGAAGGTCGGTGTCACCAAGACCAAGTTCATTTCGCCGCCGCCGAGCGAAACCTTCAACACCTTGAAGGCCAAGTACGGCCCGGCCCTGCGCGCCGCCAAGCAGACCGCGGGCAAGCAAGCCCGGGCCGAAGCGGTCAGCCAGCTCGAAGCGCAAGCGCTTGCCGAGTTGATTCCGAACGCCGACGCGCCGGGCGCCGTTGACGCGGCCACGTTCGGCCGCGCCTGGCACGACCTGGAACTGCGCACGGTGCGCGAGCTGATTCTGTCGGGCACGCGCTCCGATGGTCGCAACGCCACGCAGTTGCGTCCGATCGAGTGCTATGTCGACGTGCTGCCGCGCGTCCACGGCTCGGCGGTCTTCCAGCGCGGCGAGACCCAGGCGATGATCACCATCACCTTGGGAACCACGCGCGACGAGCAACGCGTCGATGGCCTGATCGACGAGTACTCCAAGAAGTTCATGCTCGACTACTACTTCCCCTCGTTCAGCGTCGGCGAAGTCCGCCCGATCCGCGGTCCCGGCCGTCGTGAAATCGGCCACGGCATGTTGGCCGAGCGCAGCGTCAAGCCGGTGCTGCCCGATCCGGAAGAGTTCCCTTACACCATCCGCATCATCTCGGACATTTTCGAGTCGAACGGTTCGAGCTCGATGGCCACGGTCTGTGGTTCGACGCTGGGGCTGATGGCGGCCGGCGTGCCGATCTACAACCCGGTGGCGGGCATCTCGATCGGCCTGGTCAAGGAATCGAGCGACAACTGGATTCTGCTCACCGACATCATCGGCGATGAGGATCACTACGGCGACATGGACTTCAAGGTCGCCGGCACGCCGAACGGCATCACCGGCATTCAGCTCGACCTGAAGATCGACGGCATCAGCTTCGACATCGTCAAGGCCACGCTGGCGCAAGCCCGCGAAGCCCGGCTGCAGATTCTGAAGAGCATGCTCTCGGCCATCGGCTCGCCGCGCACGGAAATCTCGCCGTGGGCGCCACGGTTGTTGCGCACCAAGATCGATCCGGCCAAGATTGGCCTGCTGATCGGTCCGGGCGGCAAGACGATCCGCGCCATCCAGGAATCGACCGGCGCGGTCATCGAAGTCGAAGACGACGGCACGGTCATCGTCTCGTCGGCCGACAGCGAAGGGGCCAATGCCGCGATGCGTCGCGTCGAGGGCCTGACCGAGTCGGTCAAGGTCGGCAAGATTTACGACGGTCGCGTCACCAGCATCAAGGACTTCGGCGCGTTCATCGAAATCCTGCCGGGCAAGGACGGCTTGTGCCACATCAGCGAGTTGGCCGATGGCTACGTGCAGAGCGTCTCGGAAGTCTGCAAGATCGGCGATGAAATGCAGGTCAAGGTCATCGCCATCGACGAGCAGGACCGGGTCAAGCTGAGCCGTCGCGCGGCCATTCGCGAGCTCGAGCAGTCCAAGTCCTAGGTTCGTCGTCGCGCTTTTCGCGCGGCGGACGATCGGACGTTGATTATCATCAAGACGAGGCGCGGCAACTGGTTTGCCGCGCCTCGTTTGTATTTGGGGCCTGGCGCCTTTCGCACCCCGCGACGAAACGCCCATGACACCGCCGGCCGACGAGCACAGCGAATTTCAGCAGTGGCGCGACCGCTATGCCGAGATCGCGCGCCTGGCCGGCGGCCTGGCCCACGAGATTCGCAATCCGCTCTCGACCATCCGACTGAACATGGAGTTGTTGTCCGAAGAGCTGGAGAAGCTCGACGAGCCCCAGCGGCGGCGCGTGATGGCTCGGCTCTCGACCATGCAGCGCGAATGCGAGCGGCTGCAAGGGCTGCTCGACGACTTCCTGAGCTATGCCCGAGTGCAACAGGCGTTGCTCGAACCGGCCGATCTGAACGAGCAGGTCCGCCAGGCGCTGGAGTTCTTTCGCCCCAAGGCTCAGGCCGGCAAGATCGAAGTCTTCGAGTACCTCGAACCCGAACTGCCCAAGGTCAAGCTCGATCGCCGCTCGTTCCAGGCGGCGCTCTTGAACCTGCTGATCAACGCCGAGCAGGCGATGCCCGACGGGGGCCAATTGGTGATCGGCACCGAATCGACGCCGCGCGGCGTGGCGTTGCACGTCATCGATACCGGCGGGGGGATCGACGCCCGGGGCATGTCGCGGATATTCGAAGCCTTCTACTCGACCAAGCCTGGCGGCTCGGGCCTGGGGCTGCCGACGACCAAGCGCATTATCGAGGCCCACGGCGGTTCGATCTTCGTCCAAAGCGAACTCGGCCGCGGCACGAACTTCACGATTGAACTGCCAACGCCACCGCGGATTGGCGATGCGTCATCGGATCGCGGTAAGTGATAGAACTCATTAAAAGGTCCGTTGTCCGTTGTCAGTAGTCCGTTGTGATATTCCCGCAACTGGTTTCCCTGCAACTGACCACGGACAACGGACCACTGACCAACTAGTCCCTAGCCCCTTCTGCCCGCCCCCTGGTATCATCGCACGCATGGCCACCGAGAAAGCCAAGCCGATCGCCGCTGCCCAGCCTGCGCCCGAGACGCTGCGCGTGCTGATCGTCGACAACGACGCCGCTCACGCCCAGGCCGTGGCCGACGGGCTCGAAACGGTCGGCTACCAGTGCGCCGTGGCGACCTCGGGAAAAGAGGGCTCCGAGCGCATCGCCCAGGACGAGTTCGACATCATCATCACCGATCTGGTGATGGCCGATGTCGACGGGCTGGCCTTGTTGGCCCAGGCCAAGAACGACCTGCCCGACGCCGACGTCATTCTGGTCACCGGCCACGGCAGCATCCCTTCGGCCGTCTCGGCCATGCAACAGGGGGCGTTCAACTATCTGTTGAAGCCGCTGGACCTGAAGCAACTGCGGGCCGTGGTCCAGAAAGCTGCCGAGAGCCAGTATCTGAAGCGGTCCAACGTCGAATTGCAGCGCCGGCTGGACGAACGGTTCGGCTTTGAAGGGATGGTCGGCAGCAGCCCCAAGATGAACGACGTGATCGCGCTGCTGAAGCGGATCGCCCCGACCAACGCCACCGTCCTGATTCAAGGTGAAACCGGCACGGGCAAGGAGTTGGTCGCCCAGGCCATTCACCAGAACAGTCCGCGCAAGGCCAAGCCGTTCGTGGCGCTCAATTGCGCCGCGCTCAGCGAGAACATCCTCGAAAGCGAACTGTTCGGCCACGTGCGCGGCGCGTTTACCGACGCCTCGACCGACCGCGTGGGCAAGTTCGAGTACGCCCACGGCGGGACGTTGTTCCTGGACGAAGTCGGCGACATGCCGATGCAAACCCAGATCAAGCTCTTGCGCGTGTTGGAAAGTGGCGAGATCACGCGGGTCGGCTCGAACGAACCGATCAAGGTCAACGTGCGCATTCTGTCAGCCACCAACCGGAACCTCGAGCGACAGATCGAAGCGGGCACGTTTCGCAGCGACCTGTACCATCGGCTCAAGGTCGTGACCGTGGTCTTGCCGCAATTGACCGAGCGGGCCGAGGACATCCCGCTGTTGATCGAGCACTTCATCAAGATGTTCGCCAAGCGGCACGACAAGTCGATCAAGAGCATGTCGACGGCGGCGCGGCGCCGGCTGATTGCGTTTGACTGGCCCGGCAACGTGCGGCAGTTGCGGAATGTGATCGAAAGCATGGTGGTCGTCGATTTCGACGGCGTGCTCGACCTGGACGATTTGCCGGTCGAACTGGCTGAACCATCGCACGAAGGCGCGACCGCGCCGGGTGGCGAAGCCGCGGCCGACAACAGCCTGGCTAACCTGGTGGGTAGGCCGCTGACCGAGATTGAGCACCTGTTCATTGCCGAGACGCTGCGCGCCACCGGCGGCAACCGCGAAGAAGCAGCGACGATGCTCGGCATCGGCCAACGAACATTGTATCGGAAGATTAAAGAGTTCGGTCTGTGAGAGAAAAGTTGCTAGTTGCTAGCGGCTAGTTAAAGACGTCTAAGAGCCAGCAGCGCATCCACGGTCTCCTGTATTCCTCTAGCAACTCGCAACCAGCAACTAGCAACTTTTTCCCATGCCCATCCGCCAATTACCGCCGAGCGTCGTCAACAAGATCGCCGCCGGCGAGGTGATCGAGCGACCGGCCAGCGTCGTCAAGGAGCTGGTCGAGAACTCGCTCGACTCGGGGGCCACGCGCATCGACGTGGCGGTGGAAGAAGGGGGCGTGCAACTGGTCCGCGTGGTCGACAACGGCTGCGGCATTGCGGCCGACGAGTTGCTGCTGGCCGTGGCCAGCCACGCCACCAGCAAGTTGACCGACGCCGACGACTTGTTCCGCGTCCGCACGCTGGGCTTTCGCGGCGAGGCGCTGGCTTCGATCGCCGAAGTGAGCCGAACGCTGTTGCGCAGCCGGCCGGGCGAAGAGACCGGGGCGATGCAACTGGAAGTCGACGCCGGCCGGATCAGCCCGATCACACCAGCCGCCGGTCCGGTGGGGACGACGATCGAAGTCCGCGATCTGTTCTTCAACACGCCGGTGCGGCGCAAGTTCCTTCGCGGCACCTCGACCGAGATGGGGCACGTTTCCGAGGCGTTCACGCGACTGGCCCTGGCCCACCCGCACGTCCACTTCACGCTCCGGCACAATACGCGGATGGTCCACGAGCTGCCGCCGAGCGCCGACTTGCTCGACCGGATTTCGCTGTTCTTTGGTCGCGAGCTGGCCGACGATTTGATCGCCGTCGAAAGCCACGATCAGCAAGTCCGCTTGGCCGGCTACGTGGCGCGCCCCAGTCAGAGTCGCTCGCATCCGCGAATGCAGTATCTGTTCTTGAACGGTCGTTTTATCCGGGATCGCGCGCTGGGACATGCGCTTTCCGAAGCGTTTCGCGGCTTGCTCCTGGGCGGCCGCTACGGCATTTGCTTCCTGCGGATCGACATGCCGCCGGAACTGGTCGATGTGAACGTGCATCCGACCAAGCTAGAGGTACGCTTTCAGGACGGCGGGCGCTTGTACAGCCAGTTGCTCGGCACGCTGCGTAACAAGTTCCTCAGCACCGACCTGACCCATCGCCTGACACCGGTCGGACCCGCCGAACCGGTCGGGCTGACCGAGTCGCAACTCGATGCCAAGCGCCGCGAGTTGGCCGAGTGGGCCCGAGCGCAAACCACCGGTTGGCGGCAAGACAGTGTTGGCGGGGCAGGGGAGGGGACTGGCGACAGTGCCGATCCGACCGGCGACCGGTTGCGCCACGCGCCGCTGACGACCGTGCGCCTGTCGCAACCGCTGGGCGCTCCCGCAGCGCCAATCGGCGCGACCAGCCGCGGCGATCAGACTTCGGACGACGTCGACAGCGCCGCCGCCTTCGCCGATAGCAATGAAGTGTCGCCGGCCACGTCGCTGCTCGATGCCGATGCTGGCCCGGTTCGCGCGCTACAGATGCACAATCGCTACCTGATCGTCGAAAGCGGCGAAGGGATGGTCGTCATCGACCAGCATGCGTTGCACGAGCGGATTCTGTACGAGCAACTGCGCGAGAAAGTCCTGGCCGGCGCGGTCGAGACCCAGCGATTGCTGGTGCCCGAGCCAATCGACTTGGCGTCGAACGAAGCAGCGGTAGTCCTCGAAGCCCGCGACGCGTTGCAGCAGGTCGGTATCGAAGTCGAGGCGTTCGGCGGCGACACGGTGCTGATGCACAGCTACCCGGCCATGCTCCGCCGGCTGCGTCCCGCGGAGTTGCTCCGCTCGCTGGCCGAGCCGTTGCTGGCCGGTGGTCGGACCCCCGACCGGCGCGACGTGATCGACGAGCTGTTGCACATGATGAGTTGCAAGGCGGCGGTCAAGGCGGGCGACCCCCTGACGCCCGAGGAGGTCGAGGCGCTGGTGGCGCAGCGGCACCTGGCGCAAGACTCGCACCATTGCCCCCACGGCCGCCCGACGGCCCTGGTCTTTACTCGCGAAGAACTCGATCGGCAGTTCAAGCGGACGTAGCTGGCAAGCGATTAGCGGTTAGCTATTAGCGATTAGCCAGAGGTGGTGAAGGCGGCTGAACGCTGGGCGGCAATAAGCTAAACTATTCAAGTCGCCCAGGGCATGGGCGAACTTTCCGTCGCCCTAATCTCTCCTATCTAGTCGCTAACCGCTAATTGCTAATCGCTTCCCCCATGATCTGCGTCGTCCTCAACTGCACCACGCCCGATGAATTGCTGGCGACGCATCGGCGGCTGGTCGATGAAGGGGTGCTGCTGGTTGAATGGCGGCTCGACTTTCTGATCGAGCCGTTCGATATGCCGGCCTTGCTCGCCCAGCGGCCGGGACCGGTGATCGTGACGCTGCGCCTGCCGGCCGACGGCGGCCACTGGCGACGCGGCGAGGACGAACGCCGCGCGCTGCTGGTCGCGGCCATGCAAGCCGGTGCCGAGTACATCGACCTGGAAGAACCAACGGCGGCCGCGCTTGCGCGCACCGGCGCGAGCCAACGCATCGTCAGCATGCACGACTTCCAGCAGACGCCGGACGATCTGGCGGCGATCCATCGACAACTCGTCAGCCGCGACGCGGATATCGTCAAGCTGGCCACGCTGGCCCAGTCGACGCACGACGCCTTCCGAATGCTCGACCTCGTCGGGCACAGCGCGATGCCCACAGTCGGGCTTTGCATGGGGGAACTGGGAACGCCGACGCGATTGTTGGCCGAGCGCTGGAGTGCGCCGTTCACCTATGCGGCGCTCGACGGCGACGCTCCGCCAGCGCCGGGGCAGTTGAGCTATCACCAGATGCGCGATCTGTATCACGAGCAGGTGCTGGACGCGACAACCGAGTTGTTTGGCGTGATTGGCGATCCGATTGCCCATTCACGGAGTCCCTTGATCCATAATCCGGCGCTGCATTATGCCGGCCTGAATGCCGTTTACCTGCCGTTCCGTGTGCCACCGGCCGATTTGCCACGGTTCTTAAATAACGCGAGTGAGTTAGGCATCAGCGGCTTGAGCGTCACGATCCCGCACAAAGAAGCAATCGTTGACGTGATGACCAAGCCCGAGCCGGCCGTGACGGCAATCGGCGCGGGGAACACGCTCGTCTTCGAGGGCAATCGCGTGCGCGGCTACAACACCGACATGGCCGCCGCGGTCGACAGTCTGGCCGAAGCGCTCGGCCGCACCGATCAAAACGCCCGGCTCGAGGGGACCACGGCACTGGTGCTGGGCGCAGGCGGCGCAGCCAAGGCGATTACCTATGGACTGAAGCAGCGCGGCGCTCGGGTGCTGGTCTCGAACCGGACCCGCGAGCGGGCCGTCGAACTGGCCAAGCCGCTCGGCTGCGAAGTCGTCGCCTGGGATGAACGCCACGCGGCCGCGCCCGACGTGCTGGTGAATTGCACGCCGCTGGGGATGGATCCGAACACGGGCGACACTCCCTGGGACGCCGCGTATTTCAAATCGACAATGGTGGTATTTGACACTGTCTACACACCCGCGATGACGCGACTGTTGATCGAGGCGCAAGCGGCCGGCTGTCGCACGGTCACGGGGCGCGAGATGTTCGTCCGCCAGGCGGGGCGGCAGTTCGAGTTATTCACCGGGCAGCCAGCGCCGCTGGATGTGATGCGCGGGGCGCTCGAAGCGGAAGCGGTGCGCGAGTCGGGCCAGTCGCCCCTGTCGGCCGACTTCGCGCGGCGGAACATCGTGCTGATTGGCTATCGCGGCACCGGTAAGACGAGCGTGGCATGGCGGCTGGCCGCCAAGTTGGGTTGGAATTGGCTCGACGCCGACGCCGATCTCGAACGCCGCGCGCATCAGACCATCGCCGAGATCTTCGCCAGCCAGGGTGAGCAGGCTTTCCGCGATTGGGAGTCGTGCGTCGTGGCCGACGTGACGCGGCGCCCTCAACTGGTGCTGGCCACCGGCGGCGGGGTGGTGATGCGCCCGCAGAATCGCGCCGCCTTGAAGCGAGACAGCTTCATCATTTGGCTGCAAGCCGACGCGCCGACCATTCTGGCGCGCATCGCGGCCGATCCGACGACGGCGGCGCGGCGTCCGAACCTGACCACGGCGGGCGGCGAGGCCGAGGTGCGAAAGCTATTGGCCGAGCGCGAGCCGATCTATCGCGAGTGCGCCGATCTGACGATCGACACCGTGGGGCGCGAGCCCGCGGCGGTCGTGGATGAAATCCTCGCCCACTTGCGCGCCCCGCGACGGAGCGGCGCACGATGATCGAGCACTTCTCGGCGCTGGGCTATCCGTTGCAACTTTTGATTATGGCGCTCGCCGGGCTGGTGGCCGGCAGCTTTGTCAATTGGGCGTCGTACGCGCTGACGAGCATGCCGCGGCCGATCAGCCCCTGGTCGTCCCGGCATCCGCGCGACGCCGACTCGCACTGGCTCGATCGGTCGCCGGTGTTTGGCTGGATCCGCATGCGGCACCGAGGCAGGGCGTTTGGCTACGACTTCTGGATTCGCCCGGTGGTCGTCGAGCTGGTTTGCGCGGCACTGTGGGCCGGGTTGTACCACTGGGAGGTGGGCCGGCAGGGGTTGGTGTTTCAGTTGGTGCCGGCGTTTCCCCAGCCCGCGCCGTTGTCGGTCGTCTGGTCGCAGTTCGCGGCCCATGTCGTGTTGATGACGTTGATGCTGGCCGTGACGTTGATCGACATCGACGATTATACGATTCCCGACGAGTTGATCGTGCCGGGAACTTGCCTGGCGATGGCGTTCGCGGTGCTGTTGCCGTATTCGCATTTGCCTGATGTACCGCCGGCGTTCATCAACCTGCAAAACTTACAGGAAGTCAACGTGCCGATTGGCCAGCGGCCCATGCAGATGGCGTCGCCGCTCGCCTTTCCCGTGTCGCTGGGCGGCTGGCCAAGCGTCGGCTCACTGGCGCTGGGCTGCGGCTGCTGGCTGGGCTGGTGCTTTGCGCTGTTGCCGCGCACGTGGTATGGCCGGCATGGTTGGCAACGCGCCGTCAGTTTGTGCGTGGCTAGCGTTTGTCGCCGCTCGGGGACGCGACTCGCCGGGGTGTTGGCCACCGTCGGCTGTGCGGCTATCGTCGCCGTCTGGTTTCGCGGCGGTTGGCGCTGGGAATCGCTGCTCAGTTCGCTCGTCGGACTGGCCGTCGGTGGTGGCGTGGTCTGGTACATCCGGCTGGCCGGGGGCTGGACGCTGGGTCGCGAGGCGATGGGCTTCGGCGACGTGACGCTGTTGGCGATGATCGGCGCGTTCCTCGGTTGGCAAGCCGCGCTGTTCACGTTCTTCGTCGCGCCGTTCGCCGGCGCGGTGTTGGGCATCGTCAAGCGACTGACCAGCGGCGACGGGGTGATTCCGTTCGGGCCGTTCTTGTGCCTGGGGGCTACGGTAGTCGTCTGTTTCTGGCTGCCGGCCTGGGACTACTTGAAGGAATCGTTCTTTGTTCCGTGGCTCATTCCGGCCGGGCTCGTCGGCTGCCTGGTAATCATTGTGCCGGTTTTGCTGGTTTACCGGCTGATGCGCTATGGCGGCGCTGACCCGGCCGAGTCGGATCTCTGACACCTTGCGGGTCAAATGGCGCGCAGGCGACCTAGAGTTTCGGCAGTGTCCGATTCCGGGGAAGCCTGCTATGAGCCTGTGGCCGCAAATCACTGATCGCGTGCAAGAGGCCGACCGGCTGCGCGGTTGGCGGGCCGGCAGTATCGAGATCGAACGTGGCGAGTTCCGCGGCGTGCGCTGGCGTCCCTGGGCACGTCGGCCGACTCGGTTCGAGGCGGTGACCGTGGGCGAGGCGATTCATCGCTGGCGGCGCGGTGATCGTTGCCGGCTCTACTGGCATCAGCCCGGAGCGTGCCCCGAGTTCCTGGCGCTTGACTATGTCCAGTCGTCGCACCAGACGTCATTCGCCACGTTCCGCCGGGCGCTGGTGATCCTGGACGAGATCGCCGTCCTCAAGCAAAGCTGGGGAATCGTGTGCGACGTGTCGAATCTGCGGATTTCGGCCCGCTTGCTGCGGCGCTGGGGATGGGAAGCCCACGCGCCGATGTCCTACCGGCGGAATTACATCAAGCGGTTCGCGTGGCCCGAGCCGGCGCGCGAGTCGGACCAGGTGACAGCATTCCGCGCCGCGCTGGCCGCGGAAGCGGCCGGGGCCACCTGCTAGCAAGGCCCGCTGCCGGGGTCACTGACCTTGTCGTCGTGGGGCGCGGCTGCTAATCTTCCGCGCCACACCATAGACCACTTCGGCACTTAACGCCTTCTTTGGGTCTCATTTCCGGTCCCTCAAGGACGAGCCCGGTGATCACGACGCGCGAGCGATTAACGAGATTGTTTGCCCGCGTGCGCGGCTGCGCGTTCGGCGTGGGAGGAATGTCGCTGTTGCTGACCACGGGTTGTGCCAACAATCCGATGATGCAAGGGCAGGTGACGAGTCTGCAACAACAGACCACGCAACTGGCCCAGCGGAATCAAGAACTGCAAGACCGCGCGGCTCACCTGGACAAAGACAATCAAGAGCTCGAGACGCTGTTGGCCCAGACGCGGCAACAATCGCGCGTGCTGGAAGACCAGTCGTCGGCCTTGCGCGATCAACTGGCCGGCGCGACGACGCAGATCGCCAAGATGCGCGGCGATAACGAAGCCATGGCGCGGCGCGCCGAGTCCCTCGAACAAGACGCCCGACAGCGGATCATTCCGGCCAGCGCGTCGAGCGGCGCAGTGCGCAGCTCGCGCGTACCACCGATCACGATTCCTGGCGTCGAGATTCGCCAGGACGGGGACGTGGTGCGCGTGGAACTGCCGGCCGGTCGCATGTTCGAGCCCGACACGGCTCGGCTGACGCCGCAGGGGACGATTCTCATCGACCAGGTCGGCGCGGAATTGATGCGGGCCTACCCCGAGCAGATGATCGGCGTCGAAGGTCACACCGACACCGACGCCTTGGCGGGGCAAAGTCGGTGGCAGAGCAATCATCAACTGTCGACGGCCCGAGCCTTGGCGGTCTATGACCAGTTGTCAGGTCCGTCGCGCGTGCCGCCGACGCATCTATTTGTCGGCGGGCATGGGGCCAATCACCCGATCGTGTCAAACGGCACGCTGCAGGGGAAAGAGCGGAACCGCCGCGTCGAGCTGGTGGTCTATCCCGATCGGGCGCCGCAGCGCTAGTGGCGCGTTACAGCGCGTCTGAATCGCTGTCCTCAAAGCACCAAGGCCCAATGACCAATCGGTCTCAGGCGTTTGGCGCGTTAAACACCCTCTGGCCTTTTTGGACATTGGTCATTGAGACTTGGTCATTCGCAGGCCGTCTCTACTTTGCGCCCGCGTAGCGCCCTTCGCTGTTGATGCGGGCGAAGACGTCGTTCAACACCCAGTGGAACAGGGCCAAGTGGATGCTCTCGACCATGCCCATGTCGTCCAACGGCACATGCAGGCCGGCTTTGGCCAATGGGCGGAGCTTGCCGCCGCTGTAGCCGGTGAGCGAGAACGTGTGCAGTCCGTGGCGATTGGCCCAATCGACCGCGTTGAGGACGTTGGGGCTGTTGCCCGAACCGCTGATGGCGATGCACACATCGCCCGGGCCGCCATAGTTCATCAACTGTTGCTGGAAGATCTGGTCGTAACCGACGTCGTTCCCCACGGCCAGCAGCCAGCCGACGTTGTCGGTCAAGCTGAGGACGCGGAGGCGGCGCTTCGATTCGTCCTTCAGGTCGGACTCGCGGAGCGAGCTTTTGCCCAAGTCCTCGGCCATGTGCGAGGCCGTAGTGGCCGAGCCGCCGTTGCCAAAGATGAAGACCCAACGCCCTTGCTCCCAGGCGCGATAGATCAGATCGGCCCAGGTTTTGAGTTCGCCGCGGTCGATGCGGTCGACCTCTTGTTGCAGGCGGAGCAGGTATTGAGAAGCGTCGAGTTTGGCGCCGAGCATGGGTGGCAAGTCCTCGTTGATCACGTGTTGCGTGAAGGGGAAGGCTTGATTTTATCAACGCGCCGAGCGGCCAGCTAGCCGAGCGATTTCGCCCACGAATCGCCGAGTCGCATGGTTGTTCGCTGTTAATGGCAGAAAACCAACCACGACGGCACAACGACACGACGTTCAATGCGGACGACAATTTGAACCGCAAAGACGCAAAGGGCGCAAAGAAAAAAGTTGAATCGCAGAGGGCGCTGAGCANNTGCTCAGCGCCCTCTGCGATTCAATATTGTCTTTGCCCTTCTTCTCGCCCTTTGCGCTTCTGCGGTGAAGCCTATGTCCCGTTTGTTCCTAACGTCGTGTCGTTGTGCCGTCGTGGTTGGTCTTTCTGGTTTGCCTGCGTGGAGCGACATCGTGTCAAGCGAGCAGCATGCTGGGCTGTGAAAAAAGACACAATGTCGCTAGCGACCTCGGCCGCGTGACATGTTGCGCATTTAGGTTTCGGAAAACTCACCTTGGCTCGCGATGTTGGAAAACTCTCTTACAACTCGGTGAGAAAGCTTGTTTTGCCTTGGTGGTTCGGATTAAGAACGACGATGGAGTTGGTCGTTGTGAGCCGCGTGCTCTGCAAGTCAACCGGTCGCATGATTGCGAACGAATGTCGCACGCACCGCTAGCCCCGTATGGCCCGTCGCCTACCAGTTACGAGTCATGCGAATGTTCCAATTCCCGCCAGCCAAGTTCCTGTTCATGGGAGCGCCGACTATGTCGAGCCATGTTGAGTTCAGTCTCAGTCCTGAATCGTTTGTTCGCGCCGAGTTGCACCACGCGCACCACTTGGGGCGCGACCCGCATCGCGGCGAAGCGCCGCGGCTGTCCGTCGCCATCAGCCGCGAAGTCGGCGCCAACGGCCGCGAAATCGCCCGCGCGACCGCCGAGCGTCTGGGCTGGAGCCTGCAAGACCGGGCTCTGATCGAGCAGGTCGCCGGCGAGTTGCGCGTGCCGGTTAACCGCTTGGAAGCGGTCGATGAGCGGCATCTGAACTGGCTCCAGGAATGCGCGCTGTTGATTTCAGGGTCGTCAATCAGCGAGAACGTCTTCTTCAGCCACGTGGCGACGGCGATCATCGAGCACGGCAAACAGGGCAATTGCGTGATCGTCGGCCGTGGCGCGACGTTCCTGTTGCCGCCGCGTTACACGCTGCGCGTGCGACTGGTGGCGCCGTTCGATCAGCGCGCGGCGGCTGTCGCCCAGGAGCGGCACGTTCCCTACCGCCAGGCGGAACGCTATGTGACCGAGGCCGACCAGCTGCAGCGGCGCTTCGTGAAGGAGCATTTCCATCGCGACATCACCGACACGCGGAACTACGACCTGGTCCTTAACACGGCCCGCTGGTCGACGGCGAAATGCGTCGATCTGATGGTCGAAGCGCTCGACGCCCTGCGCTCGATGCGGGCGGCCGACACGCATGTGGACCAGCAGATGCATCTCGTGATGCATTGATAGGTAGGCGATTAGCAATTAGCGGTTAGCGATTAGACAAGGCGGCATTTGTGTCTAATCGCTAGCAGCTAGTCGCTAATCGCTTCTTCCTGCTAATTGCTTCTTCACAACACCGGCCCGATGCTCCACGGCGCGAACTCCTCGTCCCCGTAGCCGTGCTGTTCGCTCTTGGTCGGCTGGCCGCTGGCGACGGCCAGGATGGTCTCGAAGATTTGCCGGCCCACGTCGGCGACCGGAGTGCCTTCGAGGATGACGCCAGCGTTGATGTCCATGTCGTCGCGCATCCGCTCGTACATCGGCGTGTTCGTGGCGATCTTGATCGATGGCGTCGGCTTGCAGCCAAAGCAACTGCCACGCCCGGTCGTAAAGCAAACCACGTTGCAACCGCCGGCGACTAGCCCCGTGACGCTGACGGGGTCGAAGCCCGGCGTGTCCATCAGAACCAGCCCCTTGGAGTTGATTGCCTCGCCATACAGCACCACATCGTTCAGCGCCGTCGAGCCCGCCTTGGCCGTGGCGCCGAGCGACTTTTCATAGATCGTCGTCAGCCCGCCTTCCTTGTTTCCCGGCGACGGATTGTTGTCGAGAGTCACGCCGAACATGGCCGCGTAGCGTTCCCACCAATGAATGCGCTCGATCAGCTTCTCGCCGACCGCCGGCGTGCGTGCCCGCCGTGCGAGTAAGTGCTCGGCGCCGTACACTTCGGACGTTTCGGCCAACACGGTCGTGCCGCCGGCCGCGACCAGCAAATCGCTGGCCTCGCCCAAGGCCGGGTTGGCCGTGATGCCCGAGTTGCCGTCGCTACCGCCGCAGTTCAGTCCCAGCACGATCTCGCTGGCCGGAATCGGTTCGCGGCGTACTGCGTTCACGCGCGGCAACAGCTCCTCGATGGCGTGCAGGCCGGCGTTGACCGTGGCCACGGTGCCGCCGAGCTCTTGCATTGACAGAATCGGAATCGCGTCAGCGCGCGATTGGCCGGGCAGCGCCACCTGAACCAATCGTTCGCGATCGACCAGGTAGGGAATCGAACCGGTCTCGCAGCCCAAGCCAATGATCAGAAAGCCACCCACGTTCGGATGCCGCGCAAAGCCCGCCAGCGTGCGGGCGAGCTGTTGATGGTCTTCGCCGCCAAATTGCATGGCGCAGCCACCCTTGTGCGTCAGGGGCAGGATACCATCGACATTGGCATATTTTTTCAGCAGCTCGCGGTCAAACCGCTGGGCAATCGCCCGGCTGACCGAGGCCGAGCAGTTCACGCTGGAAATAATCGCCAGATAATTTCGCGTGCCAGCACGGCCGTCGGCGCGACGGTAGCCCTGGAAGGTGCGCCCGGCGATCGGCGTCGGCGGCAGGGGAACTTCGGTCGAGAACTCATAGTCCCGGGCAAAGTGCTGGGCCGAGAGGTTGTGCGTATGGATCCAATCACCTGCGGAAATGGTCTGGGTCGCAAAGCCGATCGTTTGGCCATAGCGGACCACGGGCTGGCCGGCCGGGATGTCGGCCAGGGCGACCTTGTGCCCCAGCTTCACCGCCCCCGTCAGCCGGACCCGACGCCCCGGCACGCTCAGCTCGTACCCGGTGGGAAGGGTCACGGTGGCAATCGCCACATTGTCGTTGGGATGAAGCAGAACGGCATCGACTTTGCCGACGGTGGCCATGGGCGACTCGCGAGCTATCCGGCGGGTCAAAACCGAGGAAAAAGCCCCCGAGACCGGCCGGCATTGAAGGGGCGAGGAATTGAGCGTAACGCTTTGACGCATCATAACTTGTTGCGAAAAGTGTCGCAATCAGACGGGTAGCAGTGCTGGCAGCCTAGGCTTAATAGTTTGATAGATTGCGTGAATTGCGATGGCCTGGAAGGTTCTGGACCCATAAAAAAGATTGTATCGGAATCGGTTGTCGTATAAATTGTCACTGATGCCTGTTAGCGATCCGGCACGCGAATGAGTCGATCGGCCGGAATCGTTCCCACCTGAAAACTCCTTCTCATGGATGAAAAGGGAGCCTGCCCGATGGCGTTGTGCCTGCGCACGCTAGTTTTGACCGTAATCTTCACGTTGCTGTGGCTGGCGACCTTTGCCGGCGAACAGCCACGTTCTGCTTTGAACGCCGAGTTGTCCGCTCACCAGCGGGCCGCTTTGGCCGAGCCGGCCGCGCCGCCGGTCGGGCCGCGCCAGGGGGCGCTGGTCATTGGGGGCGGCGGCACCCTGAGCCGGGCGATCTGGGAGAAGTTCATCGAACTGGCCGGCGGCCCTTCGGCGCCGATCGTCATCGTGCCGACCGCTAGCAGCTTGGAATCGTTCGGCGACGATTGGCCCACGATCCGCACGCTGCGTTCCCTGGGAGTCAAGGATCTGACGGTCCTGCACACGCGCGACCGCTCGGTGGCTGATAGTAAAGAGTTCATCAAGCCGCTGCTACGGGCCAAGGGAGTGTGGATCAGCGGCGGCAAGCAACTGCGGTTGGTGTCGACCTATTTCGGCACCCAGACGCAAAAGGCGTTGTTCGAAGTCTTGGAGCGTGGCGGCGTGATCGGCGGCACCTCGGCCGGCGCGACGATTCAAGGGATTTACGCCTCGTTCCCCGGCCGCAGCGACACTCCGTACGAGCCAGGCTTTGGCTTTCTGCGCAACACGGTGATCGATCAGCATCTGCTGGTTCGTCGCCGCGAAAACGATCTGACGAACATCATCCAAGAACACCCGGACGTGCTCGGCATTGGCATCGATGAAAAGACAGCCATCGTTGTGCAAGACGACACGATGGACGTCCTGGGCGAAAGCAAGGTCGCCATCTACGACGGCAACCGCGATCGCGACGGCGACGAGCCAGGCTATTACTTCCTGGAGCCAGGCGACCGGTTCGACTTGCGGACTCGATCCGAGGTGACGGTGCCGGCCGAAGCGGCCGTGCATGCCGAGTCAGTGGTCGACGGCAAGACGAGCGCTCCGGCCCACGGCAAAGTGCGGACGGTGTCGAACACGACGACCATTCCGTCGCCCCAGCCGGTCTCAACCGCCTCGGGCGGGCAGTAATCGCCCGTCGTGATCGTTCGCCGAGGTTCGGCGCTCCGACGATCGGGTGGTCTTCGAAGATTTCGCTTAGCACGGCCTCACTGACACCCGTGGTCAATATTTCCGGCACGACCACCACGGTCTTGGCCGCCGATTCGGCGCGCCGGGGAATGGCACCCCTTGACAGTGGGCCGGCTTACTTCATGCTGTAGTATTCCTGCTGCCGGAGTGGCGGAATGGCAGACGCGCTGGACTCAAAATCCAGTATTCGCAAGAATGTGTGGGTTCAAGTCCCACCTCCGGTACTATAGTCCAGACAACGACTTACGGCCGGTTCTCAGCTATCTGAGGATCGGCCGTTTTCGTTGGTAGTTCTACAGAAGTTCTACATAAATCGACGAGAGCCACTTTTCTGGCCGCTACGGCTGATCGCATGGCCGGCTGCGTATCGAGGTAGTAGTTGTCGGTTGTCGTAATTTGCCGATGGCCGCGCATGCCCTGGTTGCCTAAGTACCTTCCACGGCCATCGCCGCTTCGGCAGCCAACGCCTGGCTGCGCGAGCGAACCACCACGGCATGGAGCCAGACGGTGCAAATGCCGGTCAGCGCCGCCAGCGCGGCAAACGCCATCTGCGGCATGCCCGTCGTGCGACCTAGCCAGCCGAATAGCGGCGGCAGGAAGAAGCCGCCGAGCGCACCCAACATGCCGACCAGTCCGCCGACGGCACCGACGTCGCTGGGAAAATAGTTGGGGATGTACTTGAACACCGAAGCTTTGCCGATGCCCATGCCGCAGCCAACGATCAGGATCAGCAGTGTGAAAGCCTGGACATTCAGCGCATAGTTCACGCCGAAGTACGAACCCGACGGTACAGCCAAGGCCAACAGCGCCACGAACATCACTGCGAACACCGCATAGGTCACCCCGCGCGGCCCAAAGCGATCGGACAGGTAGCCACCCAGTGGCCGCAACAAGCTGGCCGGGAAGATGAACAGCGCGGTCAACAGCGCGGCATCGCGCAGTTGCAAGCCAAAGGTGTCGACGTAAAATTTCGGCAACCAGCCCGACATGGCCACGTACGCGCCGAACACGACGACGTAGTACAGGCCGAATCGCCAGACTCGCATGTGGCGCAACGGCTGCATCAGTTCCAACAGCGAGCGCGAACGCGCCGGCGTTGGGTCGGGCGTCGGCGCCAGCCAGACAATCGCCCCGGCCATCAACACCAGCAAGGCTGAATAAAGCGCCGGAATGAATCGCCAGCCGCCGGGAATCACGCCGTACAGGATGCCGCCAGCAGGCACCAGGGTGAGCAAACTCGGCACCAACACGAGCAGCAGCTTGGTTCCGGCGGCGCCGACGTTGCCAGCGCCAAAGATGCCGAGCGCTGTTCCCTTGCGATGTTGCGGATACCAGTTCGAGCACCAGGCCACGCCGGCCGAAAAGGCGTTGCCAGCCGTGCCAAAGCCGAGCGCGCAGAGCAGCAACTCCCAGTAGCTCGTCGCGCGGCTAAACAAGTACGTCGGCACGGCGCACCACAGCAGCAGCGCCACAAACACATTGCGGCCGCCGAAGCGATCGGCCCAGATGCCAAAGCTGAGCCTCAGCAGCGAACCCGCCAGGATCGCCGTGGCGATCAACCATTCGAGCTGCGTGTCGCTCAGCGCGAGTTCCTTGCGGATGGGAATGCCCAGCACGCCCAGCATCAGCCAGACATTGAACAGCAGCGTAAACGCCGTGGTCGACAGCAGGAGAACCCGCGTGCGTGGCCCCGATTCAGACACCGATTTCATTTGCATTCTCCGTGACCATGCCAGCCGCGCCGCTGACTCTTGGTAAAGATGGTTACTTATGGTCGCGGCGCAAACGCACCGCACAGGCTTTGTAAGACGGTTGCTTTGAATACGGGTCGAAGACCCCGTCGGTCAGTTGATTCGTGACTTCGTAGTGCATGGGGATGAAGACTTGCCCCGGCTGGACGGCCGAGGTGACATAGGTCTTGGCCCGCACCGAGCCGCGCTGCGATTCGACCAGGGCCCAGGTGTTGGGTTGCAGGCCATAGCGCGTCGCGTCGTCGGGGTTGACCTCGACGTAGATGTGCTGCGGATAGAGCTTGCGAAGCACGGCCGATTTGCTGGTCCGCGTTTGCGTGTGCCATTGCGAGGCGCTGCCACGCCCGGTGAGTAGTACTAGCGGGTATTCCGACGTCGGCGGCTCGGTCATCGGCCGCGGCGCTTCAAACAAGAATCGCGCCTTGCCGTCGGGGTGATAGAACTTGCCGTCGGCGAACAAGCGCCGCTCGGTTTCGATCGGTCCATTGCTCGACGCCAGCGGCCATTGAATGCCCCCTTCGCGGTCGAGCATGGCGTAGTCATCGACGCCCGAGAAATCGCACGGCTGCCCGGCCGACAAGCGCTTGAGAATCTGGAACACCGCTTCGGGTGAATCCCACTGTCGGAACATCGAGCCGCAGCCCCAGGCGTCGGCCAACAGGCGAACGATCGAGAAATCGGCCAAGGCCTGCCCCGGCGCGCACGACACGCGCTTGATCACGCCGATCCGCCGCTCCGAGTTGATGAACGTCCCTTCCTTTTCTCCCCAAGCGGCCGCCGGCAACACCAAATCGGCTCGCCGCGCCGTCTCGGTCGTGTGGTACATGTCCTGCACGACCAGGAACTCAAGCCGATCGAGAATCTCGCTGAGCTGATTCTGGTTGATCCACGAATGGGCGGGGTTGGTGGCGATGACCCACAGGCCTTTGATCTTGTCCTGCAGAATGCCTTCAATGATCTCGTTGTAGGCCCAACTATTGCGGGTGGGGATCGCGCCAGCGTCGATGTCGAGCAACTGGGCCACGTGGGCACGATCGTCGGCCGAAGTGAAATCGCGCCCACCGAGCAGATTGGTCGTATTGCTGAACAGCCGCGAGCCCATCGCGTTGCACTGGCCAGTGATCGAGTTCGCGCCGGTGCCGGGGCGGCCGATGTTGCCGGTCATTAGGGCCAGATTGATCAGGCTTTGCGCCGTGCGGACCCCCTGGTAGCTCTGGTTGACCCCCATGGTCCACCAGAACGACACGCGCTTGCCGTCGTGAATGGCTCGCGCGACACGGTGCAGTTGCTCGACCGCAACGCCCGTCGCGGCCGACACTCGCTCGGGCGTGTACTCGGCGACGAATTGGGCAAAGTCGTTGAACCCGTTGGTATGGGCGCTGATGAAGTCGCGATCGATCCAGCCGGCGGCAATCAGCAAATGGGCCAGCCCGTAAAAGAGTTCCAGGTCCGACTTGGGCTTAATGGCCAGGTGCTGCGTGGCCATCATGGCCGTTTCGGTGCGGCGCGGATCGACGACGATGATCTCGGGCTGGTGCCGATTGCGCATCACCCGTTCCCACATGATCGGGTGGGCAATGCACATATTCGCGCCCACGATCACCAGCACGTCGGACTCCTCGAAGTCCTGGTACGTGTACGGCGGCGCGTCGAAGCCGAAGGCTTGCTTGTAAGCCACGACGGCCGTGGCCATGCACTGGCGCGTGTTGCCGTCGCCGTGGACCATGCCCATGCCGAACTTGGCCACGGCGCCCAACAGCGCCATCTCTTCGGTGGCGATCTGACCGGTGCTGAGAAACGCCACCGACTCGGCGCCGTGTCGAGCCTGGACGCCTTGCATTCTGCTGGCGAATTCTCGGGCGGCCGTGGCCCAATCGACCGGTTCGAGCTTGCCTTGCCGATTGCGCAACAGCGGCGTGGTGGCGCGATCGGGCGAGTCGAGCACCGCCAACGCTTCCCAACCCTTGGGACAAGCCACGCCTCGGTTTACCGGATATTGCGTAGTCGGCGTCAGGTTCACGGCTTGGCCATCGCGTAGATGAATATTGAGCCCGCAGCCCGTCGAGCAAAAGCCGCACACCATCGTCGTGGTCGAGTCGGGCTTGAGCTTCTGGGGCACCTGTCCCAGGCCGAACCCGCCGGGGTTCAGCAGCAACTCGCGCGTCAACGGCCCTTCGGTATTGCGGACCAAGGCGCTGAAGCGGCCGACGATGCTATCGGCAACGGTGTACAGGCCGCTGCGCTCGGGCATGCTCATGTGGTCAAACCTCCTGGCATCTTCGGCGCGGCCACCGCCGTAAAGAACAGATAGCGCTCGAGCAATTCACCCGCCAACAGAAAGACAAAGCTGGCGGCCACCGCCGGCCAGGGGAGCGCGCCCGTGGGATCGCGCGTCACCTGGCCCAGCAGCCAAAGCGGCAGCAGCACGCCACCTAGGATTCCGTAGACAAAGCGGCCGAAGGCGGCGCGCTTCAGATCGCCAACCATCAGGCGCGCCGTGCGCTTCAGGGGCGTATGCTGCCGCCGGCGCAGGTGGATCAGGGCGCTGGCTTCGAATAGCAGCTTTACGCCCGCGGTCAGGAGCAACAGTCGCAACATCTCGTCCAATCGCAATTGGCGTGACGACTCGGTGGCGCTGGCTGAAAGTTGCTGGATGATCGTCTCGGTCAAGAGCGTCGTGCTCAGCCCCATGACGATCGTGGTCAGTACGAACCGGCCGCCGGTCGCCACGGCGTTCCACGAAGCGCGCCCGGTTCGGTAGTAGATCATCAGCGAGCAGAACACTCCGGCGATGCCGCTGGTCGCGACCGCGGCGCCAATCGAGGCGCGCCACTTGAGATAGAGTTCGCTCGCGCCGCAGAAGTATTCGAGTGCCGCGTACGCCACCGCCAACGCCGCGAACAGTCCGAAGACCACGATCTCGCGACTAAGCCACGATGTGCGCAGTCCCAACACGGCGCGAAATGCGTACAGCGGCCGGCCCAAGTGCAATACACTGGCCCCCAGCGCGATCACCGCGAACGCCAGGGCACAGAAGGCCGCGGCCGGGTCGGCGCCGTGCAGCGCCCGGCTGCTGAACCGTTCGGCCAATACTTGAGTAGCGAAAGCGCCGACCGAAAGCTGCGTCAGCACTAGCATCACGATCAACGGCCAATGGGCGTGCTCGGGATGGACGGCATAATAGTCCGCCGGCAGCAAATTGCGCGGCAGCGGTCGCGAACTGCGAAAGTTTGTCGTCGGCAGCGTCAAGGCTGGGTCCGGCGCGCCGGGCAGAAACTGGTTCGTCTCGCAATTAGCCACCACTTCGGCCTGCTTGACGACCGTGATGCGAATGGCCCGGTGGGGGCAGGCTTGCACGCAGGCCGGCGCTTCGCCGACCTTCAATCGCTGGCTGCACATGTCGCACTTGCGGACGATGCCCAGTGATTTGTTGTACTTGGGCACGTCGTACGGACAGGCCAGCACGCAGTACTGGCAACCGATGCACTGGTCGTCCAGGTGCCGGACGATGCCGGTCACCGGATCCTTTTCATAAGCCTTGACCGGACAGCCCAGCATGCAGGCGGGCTCGATGCAGTGGTGACAGGCCGTGGTCACGTGCTGCAGAATCGGCAGTTCGGCGGTGCCTCCTTGCAGCAGGCCAACGTCGCGCCAGGTTTCCTGATCGTCGAGCCCGTTCAGGTTGTGGCACGCGCTGACACACGCCTTGCAGCCCGAGCAGGCGTCCAGATCGACGTCAAACGCATATTGCTCGCCGGGGGCGGGCGCGCTGAGGGGGATCAGGTCATGATAGTACCGCTGCTGAGCCGGCAATTCGTCGGCGTCATGCTGACGGGAAAAGCGCTCGAGCGGCGTCATCTCTTGTTGCTCGCGCAACAACATCTCGAGCAACGACTCGCCCGTCGGTGACGACGAGGCGCGTGCCAAGCGGCCGGCGTCGGAGACGGCGTCACGAATAGCGTCCGCTTGTTCGTTGCCGATGTCGGCGCGAATGATCACGCTGCAAACCCAATCGAAAAGTGCGCCGCCTGGCGATCACTCTCTTAGGCAAGCGCCGTGCCAAGTCGCACGGCCGCGCGTGACAAAATCCTGCTTTATTTGCGCGGCGCGAGCGAAACACGCAAAAACACGTGCTTGGCGTGTTGTTGCCGCGCGAATCGAGCGGCCGCTGCCCAACTCCCCATCAGTCGCTGCATAAAACACAGGACGTCGATTTAGGTGGGCGGGCCATTTTGTTCCACTAAGAGCGACTTTTAGCCACGGCTGCTTTCGCCCCTCTGCGGTTTCGCTGCGCAGCGCTGCATTGCCTTGAGGCAGATGGCTCGACGATCTCAAAATCAAGTGAATCGCGTCGCATTCGTGGCAACAGCTTTTCCAGCCGTGTTTTCACGGCACTTCTGCGTTTTGATCGCGCCAATGGAATAGCGAATCGTGAATCTGGCACGATGTTTGCCTTGACTGACGACCACATGAAGCAGCGCGAACGACAGGCTCAAGATGGTGAGCGGGCGTCCGTTTCCCGATTTCGCAGCCACGAATTCCTCTCGGGAACATTGATGGTACTGGCGGCTGTCGTTCGCAAAGGGGCAGCACCTGGATTGACGCCGGTGGCAAAGCGCGCGTGGGCGGCGCGGCTGTAATAAGTAGTCACGCGCCCGTCCCGACGAGCGTGTTTTCAACGGTCACCCGTTTTTCCGCCACCTCAATACTACCGTTAAGGCACACCAGCGCATGATTACTGTCGGAGAACATCACCGCCCGAAAACGATTGTGGTCATCGGCCACGGGATGGTGGGGCACAGGTTTTGCGAACGGCTGGTCGAGTTCGACCGCGAGCGCCAGTTTCAAATCGTGACGTTCTGTGAAGAGCCGCGCGCCGCGTACGACCGCGTGGGGCTGACACAGTTTTTCACCCATCGCGACGCCGAGAAGTTGATGCTGGCCCGGCACGAATGGTACGAGCAGCAAGGCATTCAACTCCATATTGGCGACCGCGCCACGGCGATCGATCGCGAACGCCGTGTTGTCAAATCGGCCAAGGGGCGCGAGGTGGCTTATGACTACATCGTCATGGCGACCGGCTCCTACCCATTCGTGCCGCAAGTACCGGGCATCGCGCTGCAGGGGGTTTTTGTCTATCGGACGATCGAAGACCTGGAAGCAATCATCGCCTATAGCAAAGGGGCGCGCCGCGCCGCGGTAATCGGCGGTGGACTGCTGGGGCTCGAAGCGGCCAAGGCGGCGTACGACCTGGGCCTGGAAACACACGTGGTCGAGTTCGCCGGCCGACTGATGCCGCGCCAGGTCGACGATACGGGCTCCCAAGTGCTGGTCCAAAAGATCGAACAACTGGGCGTGCAGGTCCATCTGAACAAGGCCACCAAGCAAGTCTTGGGCAACGGCAAGGTTGAGGGTCTGGAATTCAACGACGGCAGCAAGCTCGACGTTGATGTCCTCATCGTGTCGGCCGGCATCCGCCCACGCGATGAGCTGGCGCGCGAATGCGGGCTCGACGTCTCGCAGCGCGGTGGAGTCGTGGTCGACAATCTGATGCGCACCAGCGACCCGGCAATCTTCGCCGTGGGCGAGGTGGCGCTGCACGGCAACATGATCTATGGTTTGGTCGCGCCGGGCTACGACATGGCCGAAGTGGCCGCGCAGAATCTGTGCGGGACCGAGCGAGCGTTCTCCGGCGCCGATATGTCGACCAAGCTCAAGTTGATGGGAGTCGACGTGGCCAGCTTCGGCAATCCGTTCGCCGATGCCGCCGTCTCGCGGGCGATCACTTATGAAGACCCCTTCGGCGGCACGTACAAAAAGCTGGTGTTCAGCCCGGACGGCAAGCGACTGCTGGGGGGCATTCTGGTCGGCGACGCCGCCGACTACGGCAACTTGCTGATGCTCTACAAGAGCGACAAGCCGCTACCGGTTGCGCCCTCGGACTTGTTGAGCGGTGGTAAAGGCGGGGGGGCGGCCGCTGGTCTGGGCGAGATTGCCGACGACGCGCAGGTCTGCTCGTGTAACAACGTCAGCAAGGGACAAATCTGTGCCGCGATTTGCGACCAGGGTGTCACCACACTCGACGGCATCAAGGCTTGCACCAAAGCGGGCACCGGGTGCGGCGGCTGCATGCCCCTGGTCACCGACATTTTCAAGGCGCAGCTTCGCGCCTTGGGTACCAAGGTCAATAACGACCTCTGCGAGCATTTTGCTCACACGCGGCAAGACCTGTACGAAATCGTCAAGATCAAGCAGATCAAAACCTTCGACGAGCTAGTCCAGAGCCACGGGCGCGGCCAGGGATGCGAAAACTGCAAGCCGGCCGTGGCGTCGATCTTGGCCAGCTTGTGGAACGAGAACGTGATGGACCACACCACGTTGCAGGACACGAACGATCGCTTCCTGGCGAACATCCAGCGCGGCGGGCTCTACTCGGTGGTGCCGCGCGTGCCGGGGGGCGAGATCACGCCCGAGAAGCTCGTCGTGCTGGGCGAAGTCGGCAAGAAATATGGCCTATACACCAAGATCACCGGCGGTCAGCGAATCGACCTGTTCGGCGCCAAGGTTCACGAGCTACCCGACATATGGGAAGACCTGGTCAAAGCCGGCTTCGAGAGCGGTCACGCCTATGGCAAGGCGCTGCGCACAGTGAAGAGCTGTGTCGGCACCACCTGGTGTCGCTATGGCGTGCAAGACTCGGTCGGCTTCGCCATTCGGATCGAGAACCGATACAAGGGGGTCCGCGCGCCGCACAAGATCAAAGCCGCCGTCTCGGGCTGTGTGCGCGAGTGCGCCGAAGCGCAAGGCAAGGACTTTGGATTGATCGCCACCGAAAACGGTTACAACCTGTACGTGTGCGGCAACGGCGGTTCCAAGCCTCGGCACGCCGAGTTGCTGGCCGCCGACCTGGAGGAGGAAACGTGCATTAAATACATCGATCGCTTCCTGATGTATTACATCCAAACCGCCGATCGACTCACGCGGACCAGCGTCTGGCTCGAGAAGATGGAAGGTGGAATCGAGCATCTGCGCGACGTGATCATTAACGACACGCTGGGCATCTGCGCCGACCTGGAACGCCAGATGCAATTCCTGGCCGATTCGTACAAGTGCGAATGGAAGGAAGTGGTCGACGATCCCGAGCGTCGCCGGCTGTTCAAGCAATTTGTCAACACCGACGAAACTGAATCGTGTATCGAGATGGTCTCCGAGCGCGGCCAGCAACATCCGGCCGGCTGGGAACCAAACGTAGTGACGCTCGAACAGTTCCAACTCCCGGCGCCCGCGACTCCTCTCAACAAGGAAGTGGCTGAAGACGACCACTGGACTTGTGTGGGCAACGCAAGCGACTTCCCGCAGGAAGGGGGCGCCACGGTCAAAGTGGGACATCGGCAGATTGCCATCTTCAACTTTACCAGTCGTGGTCAGTGGTACGCCTGCCAGAACATGTGCCCGCACAAGCAGCAGTTCGTGCTTTCGAGCGGGCTGATCGGCGACCAGAACGGCGTGCCCAAGGTGGCCTGCCCGCTGCACAAGAAAACCTTCTCGTTGGAATCGGGAGAATGCCTGACGGGGGACGACTATCAGGTGAGCGTGTTCCCCGTCAAAGTCGAAGGGGATCAGGTCTACGTGAGCGCGCCCCACGATTTGCCAATCGCAGCCAATGGAGAACACGGCTGCCACGCGTTGGGGGGCTGCCACTTGTCGAATTGCCAGACGTGATCTGTTCGTCCGATGCGAGCGCTGGCCAACGCGGCCGACGAGATCATTCGTTGGCTCGTCCCCTATCTCGGCACGGGCAATGGCTGCCCGATTCCTGCGCAATGCCCTTCGCTGCTGCCCGATGAACTGGCGGCAAAGCTCAATTAAATGCCGGGGGGCCGCGTTCGGGCCGCTGCCAAGAAGTTGTGTGGCGAACGCGGTTTACAGCCGCATTTCGCGGATTTGGCCGCTCCTTGCATCGGGACAAAATGACGCAAGGCCCTATCTGGCATGCAAGTTGCGATGATGTGTCATGTGGTCGCGATCGTGCTGCACCAATCGCGCGAGGTCAGCCGCCCGTGAACGAGCCCGTCAAGAGTGAACCATGCCCGGTGTGTTAGTCATCGACGATGATCCCAGCCTTGCCGCCCTGGCGCGCGAAGCCGTATCGGACCTGGGGCTGAATGTGGTCGCGGCCCACACCGGCGCGTCGGGCTACACCACCGCGCTGCAGCAGATTCCCGATGTGATCCTGTTGGAAGTCGCGTTGCCCGATGAACCGGGGCTGAGCCTGTTCGAGCGGCTCCATGCGCTCGACGTCAAGATTCCGATGATTGTCGTCACGGCGGGCAACGACAGTCGCATTGCCATCGAAGCAATGCGCCTCGGCGCGTTCGACCTCTTGCTCAAGCCGATCCAGGTGAGTGATCTGCGCCAATGCGTGCAACGCTTATTGGAAACCCGCGCGCTGACCACTTCGGCCGTCGAGATTCGCGCGCCGGTCGAAGCCGACCCCACGGCTTCGCCGGTGCTGGTCGGACGCTCGGCCCCGATGCAACAGGTTTGCAAAGCGATCGGCCGTCTGGCGACACAGGACGTCACGGTCCTGGTCCGCGGCGAGTCGGGCGTCGGCAAGGAGCTGACCGCCCGGCTGATTCACCAGTATAGCCGCCGCGCGGCTGGCCCCTTTGTCGCGCTGAACTGCGTCATGGCCAGCGAAGTTGAAGCCGAACTGCTGGGCGAGCAACGCGCGAGTAGCACCAAAGCGGATCGTGCCAGGCAATCGTGCCTGCAGCGTTCGGCCGGTGGCACGTTGTTTCTGGACGAAGTCGCCGAGCTGTCGCTTTCCATGCAGAGCGCGCTGGTCAACCTGTTGGTCGATCAGGCCAGTGCCCGAGGCAATGAGGCCACGCCTCCGCTCTCGGAGGTGCGGGTCATCGCCGCGACCAGCCGCGATCTGTCACAACTGCTCGCCACCGGACAGTTCCGGGCCGACTTGTTCTATCACCTGAATGCGACGACGATCGAGGTGCCGCCGTTACGCGAACGGCTGGACGATTTGCCAGCCTTGGTCAATCATTATCTGCTGCGGCATATGCAGCAGCTCAAGAAGCGGGTCTCCCGCCTGGCGCCGCAAACGCTCGAAGCCTTGCGGCGCTATCCTTGGCCGGGCAACGTGCGCGAGCTGGAAGGAGTGCTGCGCGAGGCCTTGTTGAATGCTAGCGGGCCGGTGCTGTTGCCCGAGTTTCTGCCCGCGGCCATTCGCGGCGAGGCGTCCGCCACGCCGGCCGCCGCGGCCGACGACGCCAGCACCGATTGGAATGCGTTTGTTCAAGCCGAACTGCGAACCGATTCGGAGCAAATCCACGAACACGCCGTGGCCCAGATGGAGATGCAACTCTTGACTCTGGTGCTGAAGCACACCGACGGACACCAGGCTCGGGCGGCCAAGCTGCTGGGGATCACGCGGACCAGCCTCCGTTCAAAGTTGCGCGCGCTGGGGATCGTCGTCGGCCGAACCGTTGACGTGCCGGCGGTCGAGGAAGGAGTCGAGGCGTTGCGCGTTTGAGCCGCGCGGTGCCTGGCCAGGAGAACCACCCGGGCCAAATCGCCGCCGGCTCGGCCATGCCGACTGACGTGGCTGTATGGCGTGGCATTGAGCGCCGTGCCCTTGCTGCTGACAAACGACCGATGTGCGGCCGCCGGCCTGTTACCTGTGGCGCCGCAGGTCTGGCGGGTTTGATTCGTCGTTTATCGAATCGCTCGTCGCGTGGCGAATTGTGGCAACAGGTCCGGCCGGCAACGAATATTGGCCGAAAGTTGCGGTCGGCAAAGGGGTTGCGGAGGAGCGGAAATACGCTCAGAATCGAGTGGCCGCGCGGTTGCGTGGGGCCAAGCCCCGCCTCTCGCACTTCGAAAGTGAAAAGGACTTGCGGCGAAAGGTTGCCAGCCTTTTCGTTCCGTGGCCCTCCCGCAATACAGCGGTGCGGAATCTCGGTACAACATACGATCGGGACGATCACGGCGCCATTGCCACATTCCGCGGCCCAAGCCCAATGACGCCGTGTTGGCGACGTGACGAGCATTGCTTAAACACCAGCGCACCTTTTCTTTCTAGCGAGCCGATCCGATGACCGAGCCTGCGGCCACGAACGAGTTCGACGAGTTTCGCGAAACGGCCGTCTTTCGACTGGTCTGTTCGGTCATGGCCATCGACGGCAAGGCCACCAAGTCGGAACGCGATTGCATCAAACAGGTGGTGCGCGACGCCGGCTTCAACTGGACGCCACAGGCCGTCGAGCAAGGCATCGATCAGTTCATCGAAGATATCAAGAACCAGGGCTTCAGCAATGTGTTGGCCACCGCACTGAATCGGGTGCATTCGCTGCGACAGCCCAAATGGCGCGACCTGGTGCTCAATTGCATGGACACCATCGCCCGGGCTGACGGCGCCGTGGCCGACCACGAGCGCCAACTTTGCGATCGGATTCGGCAATTGGTGAGCTGAGCGTTCCGCGCCAGAATCGTCGTTGTCATGGTGATGCCACTTACCCCCGAGCGCAATTCATGGCCGTGACGCTTGAAACCATCATCAAGCGAATTGAAGACAGCGGCGTCGTTGATTCCGATCAACTGCGCCCGTTCGTTACGGCCGCAGCGTCGACTTCGGACCCGGGCGCCTTATTGCGGGCGCTGATCAGGAAAGGCGTGTTGACCAAGTTCCAGGCCGAGCAGATTGTCGCTGGCAAATTCAAGAACCTCTTGTTGGGCAACTATGTCCTGCTCGAGAAGATTGGCGAAGGGGGCATGGGGCAGGTGTACAAAGCCCAGCATCGCCACTTGAAACGCGTGGTGGCGATCAAGATGCTTCCGCCCGGCTTGACGAAGGACGCCGCGGCCACGGCGCGCTTTCAACGCGAAGCCGAAGTGGTCGCCAAACTCAATCATCCGAATATCGTCATCGCTTTCGACGCCACCGAAACAAACGGCATCCCCTACCTGGTGATGGAATACATCACGGGGAGCGATCTTTCCGCGCTGTCGAAGAAGTACGGCCGGTTTGCCATCGACAACGCGGTCGATCACATCACCCAGGCGGCGCGAGGGCTGGCCTATGCCCATTCCCAGGGCGTGGTTCATCGCGACATCAAGCCCGCCAATTTGCTGCTCGACCAATCAGGAGTCGTCAAGGTGCTCGATCTGGGCTTGGCGCTGATCGAGGACGCCGAAGCCACCGACAAGCAGCTCACCAATTCTGAAGTGGTGATGGGGACGGTCGACTACATGGCGCCCGAGCAGGCGAACAACATGCGTCACGCCGACGCGCGGAGCGATGTCTATAGTCTGGGCTGTTCGTTGTTCCGCGTCCTCGTGGGCGAAAGCGTCTACGAGGGGAATACCCCCATCCAAAAAATCCTGGCTCATCTCAAAGCCCCGATCCCGTCCTTGTGTGCCAAGCGACCAGACGCCCCGGCCGAACTCGATCGCATCTTCGCGAGAATGGTCGCCAAGCGCCCTGAAGACCGTTACCAGAATGCAGGCGAGTTGCTCGTCGATCTGGAACGCTTCTGCATGCAGCGCGCCGCCGGAAACGCTTCGGGCGCCGACAGCGCGGCACAGGCCGAGTCGCCACCGCCGCCGCGAGTCTTTGCCGCGCCGGCGAGCCCCCAATATGTCGAAGACGGCATGACCGCGGCGATGGGCATGCAACAGATGCGCAGCATCTATCAGGCCGAGGTGACGGCGCGCTTTAATCAAGCCGCGATCCAAGCTGGCGCGACTGGACCTGCCGCTCCAAGCCGGGCCAACGAGCCAACGGTTTCGCTTCCGGTCGAGGTGCCACCTCGAAAGTTTTCTTACCTGCCGATGATCGCGGTAGCGGCGGGGGTGGCGTTGCTGGCCTTGGTGGTGGGGCTCGTCATCCTGTTCGGCTAGGCCATAGCCCCCGACACGGTGTCGCACCTTGAACCTTTGGCCGATTGGCACGATCAATTGTCAAGTTCTTGGCGTTAATTCTCTTTAACGCTTGTGGCGGGGGCCCTGCAGCGCTACCATAGAAGATTCCATCCCCCCATTCCTACTGGCCCGTTTCCTACGAACGCTAGCGGTGATCAGCGATGGCCATCACAGCTAAAGAGTTCTTGGAAAGCCTGTCGACGCTCAATCTCTTGCCGGGCGATGAGCTGGCAACCGTCAAGCTGTGCGTTGCCGACGCCAACGACGCCGAGCAGCTCGCCAAGGAACTCGTCCGCCAGGGAAAACTGACCAAGTACCAGGCGCACAACATCTATCACGGCCGCGGCAAGGGGCTGGTGTTCGGCGAATACGTCGTGCTCGACCGGCTTGGCGCCGGAGGAATGGGCCAGGTCTTCAAGGCACGCCATCGCCGCATGAAGCGAATCGTGGCGATCAAGTTGCTGCCGCCTCATTCCATGCACGACCCGCAGAACGTCAAACGCTTCTACCAGGAAGTTGAAACGGCCGGGCAGCTCGTGCATCCGAATATCGTCACCGCCTTTGACGCTGGCGAAACGAACGGCTTGCATTATCTGGTCATGGAATATGTCGAAGGCAAGGACTTGTCGTCGCTGTTGGCCAAGCAAGGGCCGTTGCCGATCGAGAAGGCCATGAACTGTGTTATGCAGGCCGCGCGCGGACTCGAATACGCGCATGGCATGTTGGTGGTGCATCGCGACATCAAGCCGTCAAACTTGCTCGTCGATACGAAAGGGACTGTCAAGGTTCTGGACATGGGCCTGGCGCGCTTGACCGATGCGTCGGAAAAAGCCGAGACGGCGGCGCGCGAAGGTTTGACGCTCGATGGCCAGGTGATGGGTACGATCGATTACATGGCCCCCGAGCAGGCTCGCGACGCCCGTCGGGCCGACAGCCGCGCTGACATCTACAGCCTGGGCTGCACTCTTTACCGGCTGCTGACGGGGCGTCCGGTCTACGAGGCCGATACCCTGGTTAAGAAGCTGTGGGCTCATCGCGAAGACCCGATCCCTTCACTTCGCGCGGTGCGCCCCGAGGTTCCCGCCAGGCTCGACGCGCTGTTTCAGAAGATGGTGGCCAAAGATCCGGCCCGGCGCGTGCAAACGGCAAGTGAAGTTGCCACGGCGCTCGGCGCCTTGTTGAGCGGTGTTTCGGACGACGATTCATCCATCAGCGTGCTCGACGACGTGATGCCCGCGGCCGATGCGGCCGCGTTCCTGTCCGCTCCCGGCTCGTCGGGCATTCAGCGTGGCGGCTCTTCGATCGGTTCGTCGCGCAGCGACGCGCCGGCCCTGGCCCCGCCAGGGGTGCTGACCGCGGTGCCCCTGGTCTATGCAATGCCGGTTGGCAGCCCAGTTACGGCCGTGCGCCAGCCCTCGTTCCCACCTGGCGCTCAGGCATTGCCCGAGCCCGAAGCCCCGCGTCGAACGGGCTTGCTTGTCGCCGGCGCAGGCCTGGCCGTGGTCGTTGCCGTTGCATTAGTGCTTTGGGGAATGTCAGGCGGCGACGGTGAGAAGCTAGCCGAGAATCCCTCGGTGGCGACCACGCCTCCCACCATGCCGAATCCTGAGCCGCAAAGGGCGAGTAAGCCTGAAATACCTGCACCTGTTCCCACAACACCTGAGAATCAGAATCCCGCGCCCGCGGTGAAGCCGTCTCCTCCTCCCGCGCCGCCGCCGGCCGCCAGTCCAGACGACGCGCCGCCGCGAGTCAGCGTCAAATGGAAGCCTGGTCAACCGGTCGACTTGCTGCCGCTTGTTGATCTTTCGCGCGATGTCATCGAGGGGGAGTGGCGGCAGGAGCCGGGACAGCTCATCGCGCCGATCGCAAAGCCGGCGCGCGTGATGTTCCCGACCGGCGCGCCGCGCGAGTACGTGCTGCTGCTGGAGGTCGAACGATTGGGCTCCTCGCACGAGTTGCAGCTGACCATCGCATGCGGCGGGCGTCAGGTGCTGGCCGTGATCGACGCCAATCGGGGCACGATCAGCGGCCTGAGCTTGTTGCAGGGAAGGTACGTCGCCACGGCCGGCAACCGATCGGCGAACCGCGGCACGTTCCTGGGGTCAAATGACCCCATGCTGATCGCGTGCGTAGTGCGCGACGGGGCCATTAAGGTGACCTGCGACACGACCACAATCACCGATTGGAAGGGCAAGACCACCGAGCTTTCCCTGGCAGCGGATCGTGCGCTGCCGCGTACCGATAGCTTGGCGCTTGGGACATGGGACGCGGCGTTCAAGTTTCGCAATGTTCGCCTGGTGCCGCTGGGGTCGAAGACCAATGCCGAAGCCATCGTCAAGTCGGCGCTCGACGACTTGACGCGACAGAAGTCGAAAGACGCCACGGGTGGCGCCACCGACTTGCTCTCGCGCGTCGACCCGACTCGCGACACGATCGAGGGCGATTGGCAACTGGTCAATGGCGCGCTTTCCAACCTGGCCGGCAAGGGCGTCAATCTTCGCGTCATGGTCCCGTACACTCCGCCCGAGGAATACGATTTGCGCCTGGTCGCCAAGCGCACGGCAGGCAACGGCCGGCTGGCGATCGGACTAGTGGTGGGCGAGGCGCAAACCCGCCTGAATATCGAAACGGCCGCGAACGATTCACCACAGTTCATCGGTCTGGATGCCGCCACGGGGGACAGCCGCTACCTGCCCGCCGCGCGGCGGATTGTGACCTTTCCGCACGACACGCCGTGCGAGGTCGTCTGCTTGGTTCGCAAGAATCACGTCAGCGCCTACGTGGACAATCGCCTGGCGATCGATTGGCAAGGCGATCCTCGCGACCTAGGGTTGCCGACGTTCTTTCAATCGCGCAATCGACGCCAACTGTTCCTGGGAGTGCAGGGCAAGGACACGCAGTTCGAGATTTCCAAGTTTGAAATCTCGCCGCCGAAACGAGCGATTCATGGCTACCGGCCCTTGGACCTGATCGCGTCGGTCGACGTCAAACGTGACACCGAGCGCGGCGAGTGGCAGAAAGCCCGCGGCGTCGTGATCCTGAAGCCAAACGAGAATACAACCAATCGGCTGGCGCTTCCCGTTAGCTTGCCGAATGAATACGTGGTGACGGCCATTGTCGAACGACTGGGCGGAAGCGGGGGCTTTGCCGTCGGGCTTCCCATGCAGGAACGACGCGCCCCGCTGGTGGTCGATGGCGAAGCCATGTCCAAAGCAGGCGTGGCCACGAATGGCGAAGCGCTGGAAGCCGCGCATCACAATCGAGCCCCCGCGCTCCTGGTTCCAGGCCAGCAGCATCGAGTCGAGTTCATCGCTCGCAACAGCGGGCCGCAAGTCATGGTGGACGGCCAACTGGCCTTCGAGACCAAGGCCGGCTGGGCACCCTATGGGGAACGTCGTGAATGGTCGGTCCCCAGTCGATTGTCCACTTGGGTGGGTGGCTCGCGCTCTTCGTGGCGGGTGACAAAGCTCGACGTACGGCCGTTGGACTGGCAGCCCGTCGCTCCGCCCAGCGTGTCCGAGCGCGCCGCCGCGGTCGAAATGCTGGGCAAGCAGTACAGCAAGGCGACCGACAAATCGGCGACGCCCGACGCGAAGCTGACCGTTGCTGAAGCCTTGTTGACCACGACGTGTGATCTGGAACTGGATGATCTGCAACGCTGGGCCACCCTGGAATTGGCCGCCCAGTTGGCCGCCGAGGCGGGAGACGTGCCGGTCACGCTCACGGCGCTCGAAGACCTGGGACGCTTCTTCGCGTTTGATCCGAGCGACATGGAACAACGCGCCGTGGCCGAGTTGTTCCGCACCGGCCGCTCGAACGCGGCACGCGAGGCGCTGGCCGACGAGGCTTGGCGTGGTAGCGAGCGGGCGGCGCTCCTCGACCAATATGGGTTGGCGGTCGAATTGCTGAGCGCTTGGCAAAAGACCAAGCGAAAGCTGGACCAAGACACCAGCCGCGAGGCCAAGGCTCGTGAAATGGAACTCAAGTTCTATCGCGACGAACAGCAACTTGGCCTGGCTGCCGAGGCCAAGCTGCGCGAGCAGTCCGACGATCGCGAGGCGCATGCCGCCCGCGGGCGCTATCTGTTGCTGGTGCGCAACCAGCCCGCCGCCGCCATTGCCGATTTTGAGTCGGGCAGCGACACACCCTGGCGTGAGATTGCGTTGGCCGAGCAAGAACGTCCCGTCGAGGCTGCCGCCAAGGTCAAGTTGGGCGAGCTGTGGTGGCAAGCCAGCGAGAAGCTCGCCGGAGCGCTCAAGGCGCTGACCATGGAACGAGCCGCCCGCTGGTACATGTCGGCAGTGGAAGACGCGACGGGACCATCGCGGAACATTATCGACAAGCGCCGCGTGCAGCTTGCCAACCTGCGCAAGCTGAGCAACGCCAGTTTCTCGCAGCGACATCCCCTGGATGCGATTAAGTTCGGAGATCGCTGGTACAAGTTCTTTGCCATGCCCGTGACCTGGGATACGGCACGCGCCGCGTGCGAGCGGATGGGGGGCGCGATGCTCTGCTTGGAATCCGCCGCCGAGGGACAATTTGTTTCGCGGTTTGTCTTGCAACAGGCCCAGCAAGCCGGCCTGGGCGAGCGACTGGATTTCTGGCTGGGGGCCAGCGACGTCAAGAACGAAGGCCAATTCGCCTGGCTGGATGGCTCATCGGTCGGCCGCGACGTTGTCAATTGGGCCGTCAATGAACCCAACAACGGCAATGGCGCCGAGGATCATCTGTACTGGAGCGTTCGCGCGGAGCAAGGGCAGATCAAAGCCGAGGCTTCCGACACGAATCAGGGGCGCTTGTTCTGGTTCGTTTGTGAATGGGATCACTAAGCTCGGAAAGCCGCGAGCCTTCTTTAACTTTCCAACTCCCGCATTGCGTTGCGACGCCAGCTCGTTATGGTGGCGGTTATTGTGACGGCCGGCGTGCTGGATTCCTGCCCTGCTTCCCTCCTGCGAGTGCCCACCATGCGAACGATCCTGACTGTCTTGGCTTGTCTCGTACCCGCGGTCGCTTGGGCTCAGGCCCCCCAGGCGCTGAAACGGTCGCTGACGTTTCATGCCTCGTTCGATTCGTCGTTCGACGCCGACTTTAGCCGCGGGGACACGCATTGTGTCGTCAAGAAGGGGCAGCAGCTTGTACCCGTAGCGCCCAGTGACGAGGTACAGCTCGTCTCGGGCGCGGGAAAGTTCGGCGGCGCGATTTCCTTTCCCAAGAAAGGGACGACGCGTCCGCAGTTCAGCGGCGTCGGCATGCTGGGCTACAACGACTCGAATTGGAACGCCACGGTCTCGGTCTGGTTGCGCTTGACGCCCGACCAGGATCTGGAGCCCGGCTATTGCGATCCGGTGCAGATCGTCGGTGACGACGGCAAAAAGGGCTTCATCTTCCTGGAGTGGTCCAAGGATGAAACGCCGCGATTCTTCCGCTATGCCATTCGTCCGTTGGTCCACATCTGGAATCCGACCGGCGTGCAGTGGGACCAGATTCCGTTCGAGAAGCGGCCGATGGTCCAAGTGGCCAACGCGCCGTTCGATCGCCAGCGTTGGACGCACGTGGTGTTCACGATCTCGCACCTCAACGACAAAGCCCACAAGCCATCGGGCAGCCTGTACCTCGACGGCAAGCCGCAAGGCCGAATCGAGAATTGGGAGCTGACCTTGGGCTGGGATCCGGCCCAGGTGGCCCTGGTGCTTGGCGCCTCGTACGTCGGCCACCTGGACGACTTGGCGGTGTTCGATCGACCGCTTAGCGATCAAGAGGTCGAGCAGCTCTTTAAGCTCGAACGGGGCATTGCCACGCTGCGCTAGGGTTCTCGCGAATGAATCAAGAAGCCAGCCAATCACGGTTCAAAATCCTGCCTCATTCGGTGCGCTCGCTGAGCCGCGGGACGTCGCTGCAGGGGGCGGCGCGGACACTGCGACAACAAGCCTGGATTGGCCCCGTAGTGACTGCCGTGGTGCTGGCCGTGGTGGGGTGGCTGCTTTATCGGACGGTCGAGAACAGTCTCGAGGCCAAGCTGGCCGAAGAATTGAACACCATTCTCAAGGCTGACCTGACGGCGCTCGATTTCTGGCTGCGCGAGCAGAGCGACAACGTCGCCGAACTGGCCGAGAACGGCGAACTGGTCGAGGACATCGCGGGGCTGCTGGCCCTGGGCGAGCGACAGGCCACGACCGTCGAGCTGTTGCAGGCGCCCGAGTTGGCGCGCGTGCGCACGTTGCTGGGCACGCCCCGTATCACCGCCAGGCACAACGGCTTTACCATCGTGAACCCCGCCGGCCGCGTCCTCGCGTCGAAGCACGACGAAACGGTCGGCAAGACGATGAGCGATATTTACCCCGAAGTCGGTTGGCTGCGCAAAGCCCTGGCCGGCGAGCCGACCGTGTCCCAGCCGATTCCCAGCGCGGCGTTTCTGCCCGATCGGCGTGGCCGCTTGCGGTCGGGGGTGCCGACGATGTTCGCCTGTGGGCCAGTGAGGAACGAAGCGGGCAAAGTCATCGCCGCGCTCTGCATGCGAATCATTCCCGAGGTCGAGTTCACCAAGATCCTCAACACCGCCCAGTTCGGCGCCAGCGGCGAGTCTTATGCGTTCAATCGTGATGGGCTGCTGCTGTCGTCGAGCCGGTTCGATGGCCGACTGAAGCAACTTGGCTTGTTGCCCGACGATGAAGACGCCCAGTCGATTCTCACGTTGCGGCTGCGCGATCCGCTGGTCGATTTGGCCAGCGGCGCGCGCACGCCCGTCGGCGTCGAGCGACCATTGACGCATATTGCCAGCGAAGCGACCGCGGGCCGGGATGGTGTCGATGTCGACGGCAGCCGCGATTATCGCGGCGTGCCGGTGATCGGCGCGTGGCGCTGGTTGCCCGCCTACAACTTTGGCGTCGCTACCCAGGTTGACTACGCCGAAGCCTTCGAACCGCTGCGCTACGTGCAGGTCGCCTTCGGCGTGGTCTTCGCGCTGTTGGTGTTGACTGGCTTTGGGATGCTGATTGCCGTGCTCTGGGCGTCGCGGTTGCGGCTGGCGTTGCGCGTGGCCGAGGTCGAAACCAAACAGCTTGGCCAATACACCCTGGAGCGCAAACTGGGCGAAGGAGCGATGGGGGCGGTCTACCAAGCGCGCCACGCGCTGCTGCGCCGCCCGACGGCCGTCAAGCTGATGCACCCGCAGGTCAACTCCGACGAGGCGCTGGCCCGCTTTGAACGCGAAGTCCAGTTGACCAGCCAACTGACTCATCCGAACACGATTGCGATTTACGACTACGGCCGCACGGCGCAAGGGGTGTTCTATTACGTGATGGAGTACCTCGACGGCATTCCGCTCGACGTGCTGGTCCGCAAGTTTGGCCCTCAGCCCGAGGGACGCGTCGTCGAGATACTTCGACAACTGTGCGGTTCATTGGCCGAGGCCCACGCCTGCGGGCTGATCCATCGGGACATCAAGCCCGCCAACTTGCTGTTGAATCGCCGCGGGCGACAGTTCGACGTGCTCAAGGTGCTGGACTTCGGGTTGGTGAAAACGATCGCGTCGCTGGGGGACGCCGCGGTGACCAAGGCGTATTCGTTCGTGGGGACGCCCCACTTCATGTCTCCCGAGGCGGTGAACACGCCTGACGCGGTTGACGCTCGCAGCGATTTGTACGCGATTGGCGCGGTCGGCTATTTTCTGCTCTGCGGCCAGAACATCTTTGACGGCAAAAACGTGATGGAGGTCTGCCATCAACATCTGACTCAAGCGCCGCCGCCACTTTCGTCGCGCACGCCGGGGCCGATTTCACCGGACCTCGAAGCATTGATTCACCGCTGCCTGGCCAAGAACAAGGAGGCCCGCCCCCAATCGGCCGAGGAACTGGCCGAGTTGTTGTCCCAGTGCCGGCTGACAAAACCTTGGACGCGCGCCGACGCCGAAGCCTGGTGGGCCGGGCTGCCAACCGACATGGACGCCACGCTCGACGCGCCGGTGCCCGACGCGAAGCGCTCGATCGACACCAGGCCACCAGCCGAAACGATGGTCTTCGACGGGCGGTAGGGCGCGGCTAGAGTAGCTCTTGTGAGCGTGTGGCGCGTTCCAATCGCGGCGCAGCGCGTGGCGAACTGGCAAGCGTCACTTCATCGGATGCCGCTCGAAGAACTCCCACATCAGGCCGTTGGCCGAGATGTCTTCCGTGGTCGGCCCCAGGAAATTGATTCGCGGCGGCTTGCCGGGCCAGGTGTGGCCGCCCCCTTCGATCTCGCCCACCTTCAACGTGCGCGAATGGTCGCCGGCCGCCAACGGGTTGGCGATCACGAGAAGCAGCAGCGTAGCGGTGGAGAACATCGTGCGATTCAGGTATAGAAGAGAAGGGCGACGCGACTGGGGCAATTATGGCTTCGCGTCCCGGCCGTTGCTACTGCACCTGTTCAGAGTTGGATGCAATCGCGGTGACCGACGAATTCGACGAGGAAGTAGCAGGATTATCGGCCGCGCAGTTGTCGGCCCTGGCGTCGGAGCAGTTGCTAATCGGACTGCTGCCGGACGTTGCGGGGGAGCGGGTGCTATGTACTTCGCTGGGACGTGCGCAGTTGGCTCGGGCCGCCACCGCCGCCGGCCGGCGCGAGGTGACCTGCTGGTTTCTCGACCAATATCGGGCAGCATTGGCCAGCGAGGCTGTCGTACAAGACACCTCGGCGGCGGGTGCCAGCGCACTCAAGATCATCTGCAACGCCGATTTCCCCACCGGCGAAGTCGACGTTGTCGCGATCCCCACCTCCTCGGGCGGTGAGGCGGACCTGGCACGCGAGCTGATCCAGCAAGGCCACGAACGGCTTGCAGTTGGAGGCCGACTGCTGACCTCGACTGACAATCGCCGTGACCGTTGGCTTGGCGAAGAACTGGGCAAACGGTTTGACGCGGTTCGCCGGCACGAGTTGCCGCTGGGGACCGCCTACGTCGCGACCAAGTCCGGGCCGCTTAGGAAATTGAAGAACCATGCGTGTGAGTTTGCCTTTCGCGATCGCGGGCATTTAATCCGGGCGTATAGCCGGCCGGGCGTCTTTGCCCACCGGCGGATTGATCCGGGCGCGCGGCAGTTGCTGGCCCAGATGGACGTGCGGCCCGGGCAGCGTGTGATCGACATTGGCTGCGGCTCGGGGACGGTGGCGCTGGCCGCGGCGCTGCGAGCGACAGGCGTCACGGTTCACGCCGTTGACTCCAACGCCCGGGCTGTCGAGTGTACGTTGCGCGGCGCGGCGCGGAATCAATTGACAAACGTCACGGCCGAGTTGAACGCCCACGGGCCGTACCAAGGGGTGGGCGCGTACGACATGGCGCTCGCCAATCCGCCGTACTATGCGTCGTTTCGGATTGCCGAGCACTTCCTGCGCGCGGCACACGAGTCGTTGCGCTCCGGCGGCCGAGTGTGGGTCGTCACCAAGACGCCCGATTGGTATGCCGAGCAGATGCCCCGCTGGTTCGACGACGTGAAGATCGTCGAGTCAAAATCGTACTATGTCGCCAGCGGTACAAGATAAGAGGTAGCACCGACAACTTGTTGTCGGTGTCGCGCGAGCGGCATGAGGGTGGCGAGGTCGTTTCTCGCCCTCTTGCGGCTGCGCCGCCCGGACAAGCAAGTTGTCCGGGCCACCCGATATCAAGGCCAATGAGCCAAGTAATTACGGTCGCAAACGGTCAACGTCACCGTTGCCATTCCAGGCCGATGGCCGGGCCGTGCAAGAATGGCGAGCCGTGGCGAGTGAAGCCGCCGAACTGCTCTTGCGACATCGCCATGCCGGGCAGGTAGAGCAACTGATACCCGCCCCGGACGGCGATGTTTGACGTCACCTGGTACGTGGCGTTGGCGAACAAATCGACAGCGCCCGACACGGCCGATTGGCGTGTGTGGGCATTGATTGGCCTGATTGCCGGGATACCGCCCGGTTGAAGGCCCGTCGAGTTCGTATTGCTGAGTTGCAGCGTGTACCAATCGAACAGCATCGCTCCCTTGAAGTCGGCATTGAATCGCACCCGCGACCATTGCCGGAAGAATCCCAAGCCAAGTTGCGGGCCGATCGAGTAGTTGTACGCTCGGGCATTGACGCTTTCGACGCCGCCAAACACTGGGTCAACGGCCGTCAGGTTGGCCCGGTCGTTCCACTGGACATAGCGAACGCCCGAGAGGATCGAGACGGTCCACAACCGGTCGTGGATGGCAACACGCTGGTTCAATTCAGCGTTGTAAAAGTTCGCGCCATAGTTGTAGCTGGCCGGCCCACTCAGGCCGCCGAGAATACCAGGCGTTTGCAGGGAGCGTGAGAAGACGCTGTTAGCGCCGCCCGGGTCGGGTGTGAGCACACCGCTAGCCGACCACTGTTGAGCGCCGTAAAAGATGCCTTCGATCGTGGTCCGGTAATTGATCTGTCGAGCGATGCGAATCCGCACGCTGGGTTGATAGCTCAACGGGCTATTGACGCGCAGCGAGTCGACCTGTGCGCCCGTGCCGTCTTGCGTATAGGCCAAGGTTGATGAATGGAACGTGGCTTGCAGCCACATGGCGTCGGCCTGGACTACCCAGCGATCACAGTCGCCGCAGCGGATTCCCTGGGGGCCGCAGTCGGGGCAAGGATCGTATTCGTCACGGACATCACCGCTCGTTTCGAGCGGCGTGGCGGGCGGCGTCTCTTCTTCATACGCGACCGGAGTGGTCGGATAATACGTCGGGCGCGAACGCCGCGAGTTGGGCTGGCGCTGCGCGGCCGTAGCCTCGGCGTCGAGACACGACTTGATGAAGCGATCGCCCGCCGACGGTTCCGAGATCGCGGGCTGTTGATCTCCTTCGTCGGCGTAATCGTCGGGCGCGGGGATCGGCGGCATGGCCGGTCGCGCTGCCGTGGCCCGAGTTGGCACCGGCTTGGCCGAGCGGCGCGAGCGGATCGGTTGGCCGCGATACGGCTCAGCGGCCAGCGTGCCCGAGCAAAAGAGGGCAACCAGGACCAGCGACAAGTGCTTGCATCGTTGCATGGCGATTCTGCGCAATGAGAGACCGGCGGAACAAAGCCCCATTCTCTAATCGGCAAAGTTTGCCTAGGCGGCAAAGAATACTTGACCGGAATTAATTCGCGCCAGCAGCTAGCAGGTGCCAGCAGCGCCTTGGAGTGACGGGGTGTTGGTGATGACGGGACGCTGCCGCCACTCGTGCGGGATGTTGCACATCAGAAGTGCAGAGTCGAATTCGACCGAGCCGGTGGGAAACCGATTGCTGTCAGCAAATATGCTTGACTCAATGCGGTTCACGACCAATGGCGTCATCGACCACGTGCGGCAAGATAGCTCCAGGCCGTCGAACGCGCCCGGGCTGAGGGCCGGGGAGTAGCCAAGCGAGCCGGTGGCGAAGAACGCCGACGCCTCGGCGAGCGTCGGAAAGACCGATCGGCCGGGCCATTCGCTGGCGACGTGCGCGTCGACCAGCAAGCGCACCGCCCGATCATCGCTGTCGAGTTTCACGCGGTAGCGGCCGCTCGTTTCTTCGCTCGCGATTCTGGCGTGATGATGAACGCCGGGGAACAGCCGGCCGCCGACCCAGGTATTGAATCGCGAATTGGTGTCGCGCCGGGTCACGAAGACACCTTCTCGATAAACGCCGTCCTCGTCCCACTGGACGGCGATCCGGTGGGCGGCGTTCTCGGACGAGACGCCCAACGCGCGCGGCAGCCCACGCGGCCGCACGTCGCCCAACCGGATCAAACAGATGCCGGCGAGTGCATGGTCGGCGACCAGCTTCGGCCGGAAGGGGGCCGGCAACTGGCGTGCGAGCACCGCCGGGTCGACGCGAAAGTTGACCAGGATACGCCGCTCGATCAGACCTTCGACGACTGGCAGCCTCATGATGACCTCCCTTGGCCCCCGTTACTTGCCAAGAGAGAAACCGCAGGCCGCCGGAGGAATTAACAGCGCGGGCGGATCCCGTGAAAGCCGCTTACCCCTCACCCCCAACCCCTCTCCCACAAGGGGCGAGGGGAGCAATCCTGCGGCCGTCAACTACTTCCGGGCCATTTGCCAGGCGACAGCTTGCAGGCGGCGGGCCTGATCTTCACCAAGGCCAGCGAAGTTGCCCGGCAGCCCCTTGGGGCTCTTGCCAATGAACAAGACGTTGATCGGTGTCTTGGTTTCGGCCGCTGAGCAAGAATCGCCCGTAAAATGCTGGGCTTTGCGATGGTTACGCGAAAGAAGTTTGTGCGGCCCCGCGGTTCGTCTTATGCTCAGGATCGGTACGCACTCGCCCCACTTCCCGCCCACCGGAGCCGCACGCATGTCCGCACTATCGCCCCGTTGTTCTGGTCCTTCGCGCCGCCGGTTCTTGCAGGGGGCGACCACCGCGGCCGCCGCCGTGTCGATCGCTTCGCTGGCGCGGCCGGTCCATGCCGGCGCTGACGAGACGATCAAGGTCGCACTGATCGGCTGTGGCAATCGCGGGACCGGCGCGGTCGTCAACGCTTTACAGACGGCCGGGCCGGTGAAGCTGTGGGCGGTGGCCGACGCATTTTCCGATCGGGTCGAGCAGTGCCTGAAGGCGTTCCGCGATGGTGGAACGATGATCCGCACGTCGGTGCCGCAAGCCATCGGCGAGCGGGTCGACGTGGCCACCGACCGGCAATTCGTCGGGCTCAACGCCTACAAGCAAGCCATCGACGCCGCCGACGTCGCCATCTTGTGCGGGCCGCCGGGTTTCCGGCCGGCCCACTTTGAATATGCCGTCGAGCGCGGCAAACACGTGTTCATGGAAAAGCCCGTCGCCGCCGACGCGCCGGGCGTGCGCCGAGTGCTGGCCGCCGGCAAGGTCGCCCAAGAGAAGGGGCTTAAGGTCGGCGTCGGCCTGCAACGCCACCACGAGCCGAAGTATCTCGAAACGATTGACCGGCTGCGCAACGGCGCGATTGGCGACGTGCTGGGACTGCGCTGCTACTGGAACGGCGGCACGATCAAGTCGCCGGTCACGCACGACGGCCTGACCGAAATGGAATACCAGGTCCGCAACTGGTACTTCTTCCACTGGCTCAGCGGCGATCACATCGTCGAGCAGCACGTCCACAACCTGGACGTTTGCAACTGGCTGCTGGGGGCCACGCCGGTCGCGGCCGTTGGCATGGGGGGCCGGCAGATGCGAACCGGCAAGGACTTTGGCGACATTTTTGACCACCACTCGGTGGAATACACGTACCCGAGCGGCCTCAAAATGTTCAGCTTCTGCCGGCAGATCACCGGCTGCGAGCCATTGGTGGGCGAGTTCGCCGTCGGCAGCCGCGGCACGGCCGACGTCAGCGGCGCGAAAATCCAATCGAGCGGCGAGGAGTGGCGCTATCCGCGTCCGCGGGGCAATGCCAAGGAGGCCAGCAATCAAAACCCGTACCAGTTGGAGCACGACGCGCTGTTCGCGGCCATCCGCAACAATACGCCCCACAACGAGACCGAGAGCGGAGCCGCGGCGACGATGACGGCCATTCTGGGCCGAATGGCGACGTACACCGGGCGAACGGTGACCTGGGACGAGGGTTTCAAGTCGACCAAGACGCTGATGCCCGAGCAGATTACCGGCTGGGACACCATGCCGCTGACGCTGCCCAGCGCCGAGGGGTATTACAAGCTGCCAGCGCCGGGATTATTGCGCGACGTGTGAGCGATGTGTGCGTTCGGCACGATGTCCCTTCATTTGCGGCCAGCCACGCTGTCGCGTAGCGGTACGATTTCTCTTCCGAGCGCGCGAATCGTCCAGGCCTTGATCTGATGTCCGCTGTTGTAGGCGAACAAGATGGTCAGCGGTTGATTGGGGAACTCGGCGTGCCGTCGCTGCTCAGCGGCCGCACGCGCAGGTTGCGGAACTCGACTTGCTTGGGATAAAGTTGCAGGCCGATGTGGCCGCGCTCGCGGAGCTTCGACGTCATCTCGCCGTCAAGCGCCAGCGTGCCGTTCAACGTGACGCGAACGTGCGCGCCATAGCATTGAACCTGGATCTGATTCCACTGCTCGGCCGGGGCAGGGGGGGAAGTCCGCGGCGCCAACTGATTGTACAGCGCGACATTCTTTTGCTTGGGATTGAGCGCGGCGAACTTGGGCGCGGCATTGTCGAGCAGTTGGACTTCAAGGAAATCGCTGCCGCTGACGGGACCGTCGGCGTGGGCTCGCAGAAAGATACCGCTGTTTCCTTCCGGTGACAGCTTGTACTCGCAAGCGAACTCGAAGTGGTCGAATTCTTCTCGGGACATCAGCCAGCCAGGGCTGTCGGTCTTGCCGACTAGCGCGCCGTCGGTGACGCTCCACGCGCCGCCCCCCTTGGCGGTCCAATGGGCCTGCCGGTCTTGGCCATCGAACAACGACCGCCAACCGTCGCCGGCGAGCGCTGGCGCAGCGGCCGCGCTCGCTTTAATCAGCCGCGGGTCGAGCCAGACGGGGTGCATGGCGCCGATGCCGCCGCGTGTCGTGATCTCGAGCGTCAATTGCTTGATGCCGCGCACGTCGAGGTCAAAGTCTTCCGATCGGTCGGTGGTGCTGTAGGCGCCCGATTGCCAGAGCGGGCGATCATCGCCGAGCACTCGAAACGACACCGACGCTTGCTTGTCTTGCAGATCTGTCACCAGGCAGACGGTCGCGCGGAACCGTTCGTATTTGCCATCCACTGCGTACGACACCGTCGTGGGCCCCGCGCCGTTGGGATGGGCGAACAATGAATGTTGCGGTTGACCTCCGCGCCAGGTGAAAGCTTTGTTGCTGTTGGTGCGCCCGCGAGTCCCCAACTGAAGATGCAAGTTCGCCGTCTTGGTCGGCTTCAGGTCGTCCAAGAACACGGCATTGGCCGCATCGGGCGGCGGCGCGGGCGTCGACTCGCCTGGCACGTAGAGTCGGCCTTGGCTCGGCCATTCGATCTGGCAATTGGGCACGGCCTTCTGTAGCGTCGCCACGTCGGCTTCGGTGATCTTGGTGCCGTATAGCGTGATTCTCTTCAGCGATGCGATGCTGGCCAACGGCGTTACGTCGCTGATCGGCGTTGTGTGGCATTCCAGGTACTGCAGGGGCATTCCCACCAGCGGCGACAAATCGGTCACCCGGGTGTGCTGCAGGTACAAGCTCACAAGCCGCATTCCGCGCAGCGGGTTCAGATCGGCAACCTGGGTGTTGTACAGGTGAATGTAGGTGAGAGGCATGCCCGTCAGAGACGTCAAATCGGTGATGTTATTAACGCCGTTGCAGTTCAATCGCCCCAGCTTCAGGCCGCGCAGCGGAGACAAATCGGCCAGCGGACCCGCGCCGTTGCACGACAACGCCCACAGTTCTTTGAAAGCGCGCAGCGGAGAAAGATCGACCAGGTTGGCTGGCTGTAGGCCCACCTCGGTCACCTTGCCCCCTTCGATCTTGGGCGTTCCCTTGCATTCGTACCCGTAAAGCTTGCCATCGTGCCCTGGATTCAGCCCTTGCAACTTTTTGCTGACGGCGTCGATCTGTTTCTCAACCGAGAGGAACGCGATGCTTGCGAGCCAGCGCTTGAACTCGGGCGTGTCGTAGGTGGTGATCTTCTTGCCCCCGCCCAGTACGACCGTAGCTGGCTGCCCATCTTTCACGACTTCGACCGTCGTGCCCGGAGCGGTCTGCACCTTCTGGGCGGGCTTGGCTTCGCTCCGCGCCAATTCCTTGCCGGATGAATCGCGGAATACAAACCACCAGGCTCCCAACGCCACCAGCAAAAAGCCCGCACTTCCCGCACCGGCCAGGGCCAGGGGACTCTTCCACGGCGGCACGGCGCCGCCAGCCGCGCCGCCATTCTTGACGGCCGATTTCAAGCTCGGCAAGAATCGCTCGCTCTTCGGATCGGTATCCAACTCGGCCCGCGACGCCGAAATGGTGCTCCCGGTCGGCAGATTCTTCAGATGCTGAATGCCAAACGCCGCCGTGGCGCTGTCGGCTGGCACGGTAGCGCTGGTGCTCGGCTTCGACGCGGCCGATGGCGACGAACCCGGTTCGCTTGGCAGCGTCAGATTGTTGAAGAAGTTGCTGAGCTGCGCGCCACCTTGCGAGCCCGAGGTAACCGAGGCCTGTGAAGTTCCGCCCCGCCAAGCCTCGATCGCCGCGACCAGTTCGGCCGCGGTCTGGTACCGATCCTCGGGACGCTTAGCCATCATCCGCTGAAAGATCTGGTCGACCTCGGCCGGCACGTCGGTTCGTCGATCCGACAGCGAAGGGATCGGGTCGTGCATGTGGGCCAGAATCTTTTTGACGACCGTTTCCCCTTCAAAGACGTTGCCCCCCGTCAGCAAGCGAAACAGCGAGCAGCCCAGGCTGTAAATATCGCTGCGCGCGTCGGCCCGCCGGGTGTCGGCGGCCTGCTCGGGTGCCATGTAGTCGACCGTTCCCATCACCGCGCCGGTGTTGGTCAATTGATGGTCGGCCGCGTTCGCGTCTTCGAACCGGGCCAGCCCCATGTCGAGAATCTTGACCACGCCTTTCTTGTCGACCAGCAAGTTAGCCGGCTTGATGTCACGGTGGACGACTCCTTCGGCGTGCGCATAGGCCAGCCCGCGCGCGCCTTGTAGGATATAGTTCATCGCCTCGTCCACCGGCAATGGCCCCCGCTCTTTGACGGTGGCCGAGAGGTCTTTTCCCTCGACGTATTCCATGACCAAGAAGTGCGTGCCGTTGGCTTCGTCGGCGTCGAAGGCGGCCACGATGTTGGTGTGGGCCAGGCGCGCGGCCGCTTCGACCTCGCGTTGAAAGCGCGCCAGGGCGGCGGCGTCTTTCACTAGGGCGGGCGGCAGCATCTTGATCGCCACCAGTCGCTTCATGCGGCGATGCTGGGCCTTGAAGACTTGGCCCATGCCGCCGGCGCCGATCTTGTCGAGCAACGTGTAGTTGCCCAGCAGCAGCGCCTTGGCCCGACCGGCCAGGACTTGGGTCGCCTGGAACTTCGTCAGCTCGCTGCTCTTGACCAGTTCCTGGGCCAGCTCCTCGGCCGTCTTGGGGTGGGCCTGGGGCGGCACAAATCGTTCGAGCTTGTCGGCTGGCAGAATGCCAGCGCTGGACAATTGCTTGACGAACGAATCGAGATCGATGCCCATGCTGCCCATTCCCCTTGCAAGGATGGGTGCCATTGTAGATGAAGCCCGGGCGACAAAGAAGCAACAGTCGGGTGGATCTGACGCCAAAAAAGCGGCGAGTCTCGCGTGGTTTAGTGCAAAATCGCAGCCAAGTGCGGCCCGGCCGCCCCGGCTCACACCACCAGCTTGTACGCCGTAACGATGTAAGCCGCGCCCAGCGTGATGAACGCCGCGCTGTCGATCAAGCGGCACAGGTGCAACCGGCGGGTTTCGGCCAGCTTGTAGGAAACGACCGAGACGGCCATCGATGCGAAGATGAACGTGAACGTCAGGATATGCAGCTTGTCGGCCAGCGTCAGGTAATTGGCCTCGGGCAGCGACGAGACCACCACGTATTCGCTGGCCACGGCGGCGAACATCGCCCCCACGGTCAACGCGAACCGCGCGTCCAGCTCGCTGGGCTTGATCAACAGCGCGTGCAGCCCGATGGCCGAGGCGATGAACATGCCGGTCAGCAGCTTGAAGAACATGCCGTAGCTCGGTCGCGACAGGAGCACTGGAAAACGGAATCGCGAATAGTTCGAGCCGTGCCCGGTCTCGAGCGTCGTGTCGCCAAAGTTTGTGTTGTAGCGGTGGGTGATGACCGAGACGGGGCACTCGCCAACATTCCAGCCGGCCACTTCCACGTCGGGGTTCAGATCGCTGTTCTCGACGTCGGCGATGTAGCGGACCTTGTCTTCCTCGAAGTCGCCGTCCTCGATTTCGATCAGCAGCTCGTGCTCGTCGAGCGGAAACCGCGACACGTCCCACAGCTTGTGAATCGTGGCCAGCACCCGACAGCAGGCGTAGCGATAGCCGTTGACGTCGTCCTTGGTGACGATGTCTTCCTTCAACTCAATCTTGCCGTTGACCACGTCGAACGTCTCGATCGGTTTTAGGTCGGCATCCTTCCACCGGAACCAGATATGAAAGTCGACGACGATCTGGCTGTCCTTCAGGCTGACGCTGTCGACCTGGTTCAAGTACATGCCGACGATCACTTGCTTGGCGGTCGGCGGGCCAGCGGTCGGCGCGGGTGTCTTTGACGGGGCCTGAGCGCCGGCGACGCCGATCAAGATGCCCCAGGCCAGCCAGCAGCCAATCATCATCAATCGCGAGCGATACATGTGAACCATCTCTGCCCGTAGCGGGTGACGTGCGCCAAACGATGCAAAAAACAAACCCCAATCGCGGCCCAATATAGTTGTGAGGTGGAGGACCGGCGAGCCGGACTCAGGTGACGATTTCGTTAACTATTTCGTTCCGCCTGGCGGCAATGCCCGCAGCCGCCACACCGCCCCCTCGATCCAAAAGAACGTGCAGTAATACAGCCGGGCATAGTCATATCGCGTGGCCATCTGCTTGATGGTGGCGGCATGCTGGCGCACCACCTGGGCGTCAGGGCACAGCGTCACAATCCAGGCCGCCGCAGTCGGCTCGCGAATCGCGGCAGTCTCCAGATTGCGTCGCGGGGAGACCTTCATGAACGCCCGCAGTTGGGCCTCGGCCAATGCTTGGGACTCTTGCTCGGTCTGTTGCGGCTTCCACAGGGGCATCATCGCCGAGCGCCAATCCTGGCTGAAGGTGCTCGGGTCCGCGGCGTTGTATTTCTCGGCCAGCGGCAAGCTTTCGGCGGCGAGATTCGCGCTGGCCCGCAGGCCTTCGGCGTACGCTTGCTTCAACGTGGCGTCCGTCTCCAACTCCCATAGGCCGCGCAGACAACAGACCGCCGCGCAGGATGTCCAGTGGTGCGTCTTGGCGTAGTAGAACTTCATGCCGCCGCGCATCAGTTCCCGCCGGCTGGCGTTCGCTTCGCCACCGCGCTCGTCGAGGGCTTGCGCGTAGCGGTCGGCCCACGCCTTGTCGCCCGTAAAGTGGTGCATCAGCTTGGCGACGAACAACAGCCGCGCCGCGGCGTCGAAGTATATTCCCGCGAACGAGCCTCGGATGTTGAACGGCGCTTCGGCCGGCATCTTCCAGCCCAACTCGTAGATCGCGTCGGCCACTTCGACCAGCTTGGCGATGATCTGCCGGTGTTCTTCAGCGGTGGCCAGGCCGGACGATAGAAATCGATACAGCCCAAAGAACCAGGGGGACGTTTGGTCATTGGAACCCATCGGGTAGTGCGACCGCCCGTCGGCCGAGACGCCCCGGCCGACGAGCCCGCGCACGTTGCTGATCGACGCCAATAGCAGCAGCCCTTGCATCAAGCGTCGAGCCTTGGCGGCCGCTTCGGGCGAGCGTGTTTGTTCCCATTGGCAGAGCAGGGCGTCGATATACATGCCGTTGAACATCGCGCCATTTTCGATCGGTTGAAACCAGCCCAGCGCGTTCGGCTTGCCAGCCCGGCATTCCTCAGGCGTGGGCAACTCGACCCGGCCGTCGAGATCGGCAAAGTCGACCAGGATGCCGTGGCGATCGACGAAGCGCTGCCAGATTTCGTCGTGCGCTCGTTGAATCGCTTCACTTGTGGCGTCGGCGGCCCAGCCGGCGCGCGGAAGCAACATCGTCGCCCCGGCGGCCAGTGATGCGCCCAGCATGGTGCGACGATCCAAGCCCACCGAACGGGAAAGTTGGGCAGCGGCCATCCGTGACATTGATGGTGCGCATTTCATGGTGACTCGTTCGTTTTTGGTTAAGGAGCCAGCGACGCGTCCCAGGATAATGTCCCGACGCCGTGGCGGAAACGCCCCGCCGGCTGCATTCGCCGCGCCGCCAACCGCGAATGGTGTTGATTCATTCCGGCCAGCGTCCAACAATTCAACTGCTTCGACCACCGCTGGCCCCAGGTCGCTCGCCATGAAGACCGCCGCTGCCGATGCACGCCTGATTGATGCCGCCGTCCGGCTGGCCGCCGAGTTGCAAGATCGCGCCGTCGCGTTGCAGTCGCCGCCCGAGCGCCGGCAGCAGGCCGAGCTCGACCGCATGCTCCGCAACCCGCACGACAAGGCCACGCTGGTCCAGTTGACGGATCAGTCGTTTCGCTCGCACGTCGCGGCCCGCACCGCCGAGCAGTTCACCCACATTCTCGACGTGCAGGGGATTCCGCGGTTCTTCAGCCCGCTCGATCAGGCATTGCTGCGCGGCTTTCAGACCTTTGGCGACTGGCTGCCGACGGTCACGGTTCCCTTGGTCAAAGCCCACCTACAGCACGAGACGGCCAACGTGGTGCTGCCGGCCGAGCCTGAGTTGCTGCACGAGCACCTGGCCGCGCGGCGTGCCCAAGGGGTGCGGATGAACCTGAACTTCCTGGGTGAGTCGCTGCTGGGTGAGGAAGAGGCTCAGCAACGCTTGAACAAATACCTGCAGGCCCTGCAGTCGCCCGAGGTCGAGTGTCTGTCGGTCAAGATTTCGACGATCTATTCGCAAATCATCCCGATCGCGCGCGAGCAGACGCTGCGTGTGCTATGCGATCGACTTGAGCTGTTGTACCGCGAGGCGGCGCACGTCCAGTACACGCGACCCGACGGCCATCTGACGCCCAAGTTCATCTATCTCGACATGGAGGAGTATCGCGACCTGTCGCTGACGGCCGAGGCGTTTATGCGCACGCTCGGCCGACCGGGCTTGGACCAGGTGAGCGGCGGCATCGCCCTACAGGCGTACGTTCCCGACTCGTTCACCGTGCAACAGCGCATCACCGCCTGGGCGCGCGAGCGCGTGGCCCGCGGCGGCGCGCCGGTCACGATTCGCATCGTCAAAGGGGCGAACATGGAGATGGAGCGCGTCGACGCGGCGCTCCACGACTGGCCGCAAGCCCCGTTCGCCAGCAAGGTCGAAACCGACGCCAACTATAAACAGATGTTGCAATTCGCGCTGGTGCCCGACCATTTGCACGCGGTCCGCGTCGGCATCGCGTCGCACAACTTGTTCGACGTGGCCTATGGGCTGGTGCTGGTCGGCGAACGGCTGGCCGAGAATCTGGTCCAGTTCGAAATGCTGGAAGGGATGGCCAATCACCAGCGTCGCGCACTGCTCGAACGGACGTCGCAACTGTTGCTGTACGCTCCGGCTTGTCGCAAGGAAGAGTTCCTCAACGCGATCGGCTATCTGATTCGCCGGCTCGACGAGAACACCGGCCCGGAGAATTTCCTGGGGCATGCGTTCCGCCTGAAAGTCGGCAGCGACGATTGGCGGATGCTCGAACAAGGGTTTCGCCAGGCTTTCCAGACCGCGATCGATCATCGCCCGCGACGTCAGCAGGATCGTAACACCGAGCAGTTTCCCACGCCGCGCGTCGAGATGCCACTGCAGCTCTTCGAGAACGAGGCGGATACCGATTGGTCGCTGCCGGCTAACGGGGCCTGGGCCGAGTCGATTGTCGCCCGCGACGTCAAGGCGCTCGCCGCGCACACGATTCCAGTCGTGATCGACGGCGGTGAGATCACCGACCGGGCGAAGAAGCCTTGTCAGGATCCATCGCGCGGCGGCGCGACGTTGTGTCATTACGCCCAGGCGACCGACGCCGATGTGGACCTGGCGGTTCAGTGCGCCCAGGCCGACGCCGATGGCTGGCGCACCATGACCGTCGACGCTCGCAACGAGGTGCTGGGCCGCGCGGCCCAGGAGCTGCGCCGCGCCCGGGCCGATCTGCTCTGGGCCGCGCTGACCAACGGGGGCAAGATTCTGACCGAAGGGGATCCGGAAGTTTCCGAAGCGATCGACTTTGTCGAGTTCTATCGGGCCTCGGCGCGGATGTTTTACGAGCTCCCCACGATCCGCGCCCGCGCGGCCGGCGTGGTGGTCGTCGTGCCGCCGTGGAACTTTCCAATCGCCATTCCCTGTGGCGGCGTGGCGGCGGCATTGGCGGCGGGGAACACGGTGATCCTAAAGCCGGCTTCGGATACCGTGCTGGTGGCGTGGGAGTTGTGCCAATGTTTCTGGCGCGCTGGCGTGTCGCGCCGCGCGTTGCAGTTCGTGCCGTGCCCTGGCGGCGGGCCAGGTAGCCGGTTGGTCAGCCATCGGGACGTGGCGGCCGTGATCCTGACCGGCGGCACCGAGACGGCGCTGCGCATGCTGGCCAAGAAGCCGGACTTGCATCTGAGCGCCGAGACAGGCGGCAAGAACGTCACGATTGTCAGCGCCCTGTCCGACCGCGAACTGGCGATCAAGCACATTGTCCACTCGGCGTTCAGCCACGGCGGGCAGAAATGCTCGGCCACGTCGCTGCTGATCCTGGATGCTGAAGTGTACGACGACGTGAACTTCAAGCGAATGTTGTGCGACGCGGTCGAAAGCCTGCAGGTCGGCTCGGCTTACGATCTGGCCTCGCGCATGGGGCCGTTGATTCGTCCGCCGTCGGGTGTGCTGGAAGAGGGGCTCAAGACGCTCGAGCCGGGCGAAAGCTGGGCGGTCATGCCGCGACCGTCGCCGAGCAATCCTTACCTGTGGACCCCTGGCGTGAAGTACGGCGTCACGCCGGGCAGTGTTACTCATCGGATCGAGTTCTTCGGGCCGGTGCTCGGCGTGATGCGCTACGAGCGTCTGGCCGACGCCATCGATTGGGTCAACGCGACGGGCTACGGCCTGACCAGCGGGCTGCACACCTTGGACGATCGCGAGATGGCGCAGTGGCGGGCCGCGATTCAAGCCGGCAACTTGTACATCAATCGCGGCACCACCGGGGCGATCGTCCTGCGTCAGCCGTTCGGTGGCATGGGCTTGTCGGCCGTTGGACCGGGGCTCAAGGCCGGCGGCCCGAACTACGTGGCCAGCTTCATGCACTTCAGCGATCGGGACGCGCAGCTTGGCGATTTGGACATCGACAACGACGACCTGGCCGATCTGGCCGAGCATTTGAAGTCGGATCGGGACGACGACGCTCGGCTGCTACAGGCCCTGGCCAGCTACGATCATTGGTGGCGAACCGAGTTCTCGCGCGAGCACGATCACTTCCGACTGTTGGGCCAGGACAACGTGCGGCGCTATTTGCCGTTTGGCCAGGCCTGTGTGCGGATCACGCCGGCCGACACCTGGTTCGACATCGTCGCGCGCGTGGCGGCGGCCCGCGTGACCGGCGCCCGGGTGCTGGCCTGCTTTGCGCCAGGCTGCCCGACGGTGTGGCGCGAGACGCTCGACGAATGGACCGAAAGCTGGGCCGCCGGGATCGAACTGTTCGAGGAGCCGGACACGACGGTCATCGCCCATATGTACCAGCGTCATTGGCCGCGGATCCGCTTCGCGCGGCGCGAGCATGTGCCGGCGGCGGTGCGGCAGGTGGCGGCTCACGAAGGGCAATGGATTGCCGACGCGCCGGTCCTGGCCGAAGGGCGGATCGAACTGCTCTGGTACCTGCGCGAGCAGAGCATTTCGTACGATTACCACCGGTATGGGAACCTAGGCGACCGAGCGAATGAGTTGCGCCGGGAATTGGTGCGGCCGGCGGAGTGAAGGATTTTAACTGAGGAACATACCGTGCAACCGACTAAGCGCATTTCAAATAGCATGATACTCATTGCGTTGACGGCGATGATGGGCGCAGGTTGTTCAGTCACTACCGTCAACACCGAACAACGCGTCGTCGAAATGAGCACATTGGATGCAAATGAAATCAACAAGGTCGGTGAGAGCATCCTGCAAGAATGGCAATCGGGCGGAATATTGACAGAGCTACATAGCCAGTTTCCTTCGGTCGATAGGTTAAAGCTTGAAAAGGTATATTTGAGGTGGCACGCAGGAATTGTCGGCGGCAAGTTCAAGACGTTCTTTCTGACAGGAATTGAGTATGACGGAGACTTGCCAGAGGGAAAGGGCATTGCGGACCAATGTGAGGTCAAACTACGAGAGGCGCTCAATAAACGCGGTCTTGCTACGAAGCATGATTAGCCGGGTAGCCGCGACAACTTGTTGTCGGGGTTGCGCAGCAACAAGAGGGACTGTGTGCGGTGTGAATCGCGCTGGTCACCGCGCCCAGTACGCCTCGTGTCGCCGGTGCGCGACCTCTCTTCACCCTCGCCCCTTGCGGGAGAGGGTGGTTCGCATAGCGAACCGGGGTGCGCATCAGGCGGGCGTGACACGGCGCAACGGGGATCCTCATCCGGCCTTCGGCCACCTTCTCCCGGAGGGAGAAGGGTTAGCGCTGGCCTAGTGATGATGGTTGCTTGTTATTTGCCTGCGTCGTTGCCGCGGGCGTCACTGAGCAGCTTTTGCAGCTCGGCGACCTTCTCGGGCTTGTCGGCGGCCAGGTCTTTCGTCTCGGCCAGGTCGGTCGACAGGTCGTACAACTGCGGCTTGTTGATCCGCTCGCCTTGGGGGAAGCGTGCCGAGCGCGCGCCCGGCGTGATGTACTTCCATGTTCCTTGCCGCACCGCAAAGGGGCCCGTCGTGCCGCCGATGTGAGCGATGAAGTTGTCGCGCCCCGTGGACGATTGACCAAGCAGAACGGGCAGCACGTTCACGCTGTCGCGGCACTGGCCGCTCGGAATCTTGACATCGACAATCGCCGCGAACGTGGCCGACATATCCAGCAGCGCGAACAGCGCGGCCGAGGTGGCGCCGGGCTTGATGTGCCCCGGCCAGCGGGCCAAGAACGGCACGCGGTTGCCACCTTCGTAGAGCATTCCCTTATCGCCGCGTAGCGGCGCATTGGGGTGGTAGTCGAAGCTGCCGGTGTCTTCGTAGCCGTCATCCATCACGCCGCCGTTGTCGCTGCTGAAAATGACCAGCGTGTTGTCCGTGAGTTTCAGCCGATCGAGCGTGGCCAATACCTTGCCGACCGAATCGTCCAGTTCGTGAATCACGTCGCCGCGCGTGCCGACCGAGCTGCTACCGCGGAACCGTGCGTGTGGCACGCGCGGCACATGGACATCGTGCGTGGCGAAGAACAGAAAGAACGGCTCGCGGGCGTGCTGCTCGATGAAGCCGACGGCGTGCTTGGTGAACGTGTCGGCCATGTCTTCGTCGACCCAGCGGGCCGCCTTGCCGCCGGTCATCCAGCCAATGCGGCCGACGCCGTTCACGATGGTCATATCGTGGCCGTGCGTGTGCTTCAGTTTCAGCAGTTCAGGATTCTCGGCGCCGGTTGGCTCGCTGCCGATCTTTTGCTTGTAGCTGACGCGGATTGGGTCGCTGGGGTCGAGCCCCACCACGCGATGATCTTCGACATAGACCGTGGGCACGCGGTCGCCGGTCGCCGCCATCAGAAAGGCGTAATCAAAGCCCAACTCAAGCGGCCCCGGCTTGATCGCGCTGTTCCAGTCGGGGCCACCCTCGGGCCCCAGGCCGACGTGCCACTTGCCGACCACGCCGGTCTTGTAGCCGGCGGCTTTCATGATCGACGCCACGGTGGTTGAGCCGGGCTTGATCGACAACGGGTAGTCGCCCGGCGCGATCGACGAGCCTTGCTGTTGTCGCCAGGAATAAACGCCGGTCAACAGCGCGCGGCGCGTGGGAGTGCAGGTCGACGCGGGAGAATGAGCGTCGGTGAAGCGGCAGCCTTCGGCGGCCAGCCGATCCAGGTTCGGCGTCTTGGCGTGCTTGCCCCCTTGGCAAGACAGGTCGCCATAGCCGATGTCATCGGCCAGGATGAAGATGATATTGGGCCGGCTGGTTGGAGTGGAACAAAATGCCTGATTCCGCGAAGCAAATGCCACTCCAGCCGTCACGGCGGCCAGAGCGAGTGTAGTAAACCTGTGGAATAAACGACGCAATGACTTCTGGCGAGTGGGTTCGGAGTTCTTGGCGATGCAACCAGGCATGGGGAGCTGTTCCAACGGGGTGAGCGTGGCGGGAGTGGCATTCAATACGACGCGCAATATCGACTGCCTATTGCCCCAGGTCAACGATTTTAACTCACGGAAGGCCCACATGGCTCGCCCGCAAACAGCGCCGACAACAGCATGGTTCGGCCTGGCTTTGGAAGCAAGCTGATTGCTGGTACTCCACCCAGCCCGGCATCAAGCGGCGCATCCCCCTGTTTGACGAGCAGGGAGAGCGAATCCGTGGCAAGCAAGGCCGCGAGGCAGCGGAACAGGCCCTGGCTAGGGAAAAGCTGGCGATGACCGGCGACCGTGCGGCCGCAGACGTCACAGCGGCCGAACTGCACGTTGAATTGACGATTGATCACCGCACGGGGGATTCCGGTCTGGTACTGCGCAGCGACGTGGGTGGCGCTCACCCACGGGTCGCCGCAGTGCGGGCCTTGCTTGGGCAACAGACAGTCGATCCGCAGGCGGGTGTTCCGCTCGGCGAGTGGGCCGTTGACGCTTCCTCGAAGTGCGTCCGAGTGGTTTAGGTTCGGCAACCGGCGGCCCCTTCAAGAACGACGCCGCTTGACGCTTGCCTGGTCGCAACGCCGCTTCAAACCCGCCGTCAACTTGGCGACTTGCCTCCGCCGGAATCCGCCACTCCTGAGCCATCGCAGTTGAATCTTTTCCCCACTCTCACGCGACATTGTGTCGCGATCCGGTTGGTTTGGAAGGAAACCGATTACGACTCTGAAAGGGCTGGTTTCAACCCCACCATTTCGAGTATTACGTCCCCCCGTAATTGGGCCGCCATCCAATCGCTACGGGCCTGCTTCCCCGCAAAATCGCGCAGTCACATGACGTTCAGCCATCGACTTTGCGGGTTATGAGCCCAGTTGGTATCTGGCGGTAGCGATCGCGTTGACCTTAACGCCGGATTATTACGACTCCTACGAATCGGTGGATTTTCAGTAAGAAGTCCCCTATTCGTTAGGTCGATAAAGACCCATACCTTTGGAACGACATTTGATAGCTCGGCGTTATTGCTGGAGTTGCGACCTCATGCAGGCTCGCTCGCAGAGAATTAAGAAAGTGGTGTGCGTCGCCAGGTCATTAGGTTGGCCGGCGGTGTTAGCCGCCGGCATGACCGCCACGGCCGCGCTCGCCGAACAACCGTTCTCGCCTGACCGCGGCGGCCGGAACGAGGATTCCTATTCGACGCGCGAACTGTCCATACCGTCGGCTCCCTTAGCCGAGGCGACGCCAGGCGTCGCGGTGGAAGAAGTGCCCATCGATCTGCCCACGGCGCTGCGGCTAGCAGGCGCGCAAAACCAGATCATCACCGTGGCCTATGCACGGACGTTGCAGACCACGGCAGTGCAGCAACTGGCGGCGACACAATTGCTTCCCAATCTCAATCTTGGCACGAACTACGATGCCCACAGTGGAGCATTGATGCAGGCCAGCGGGAATGTACTCGACGTCACTCGAAATGCTCTGTTCGTAGGCGCCGGCGCCAATGCGGTGGCGGCCGGCTCGGTGGGTATCCCCGGGGTGCAGTTCAACCAAAACGCCTCGGAAATGATATTTCGCATGATTGCCGCGCGGCCCCTGGTGCAAAGCTCGCGATATGCCTATCGGGCAACGAGTAATAACCTGCAACTCGATGTTGCCCTCGCCTACGGCGAGTTGTTACGCGCGGAGGGCGGCCGTGCCATCGCGCAGCAAGTGCGCGGCGAAGCCGTGGAGATTGCCAGGGTCACTAGCGACTACGCTCGGGCGGGCCAAGGTCGCGATGCCGAGGCGGCGCGAGGCGCCAACGAGCTCGCTCGCCGCGAGGCTGACCTGGTGCAAGCAAATGCTGAAGTGGCCATCGCATCAGCTCAGTTGGTGGCGTTACTCAATATGCAATCGTCGGTTCGCCTCCACGCCGCCGAGCCTTGGGTCGTGCCGCGCTCGATCATTCCCGACCCCATTGAGTTGCCTGAACTGTTGGCCATGGCGTTGTATCGACGGCCCGAGTTGGGACAGTTTCGCGCCGCCGTGGAGATGGCGATGGCCAACCTACAGGGGGCAAGGGTGCTCCCATTTTCACCTCAAGTCATGGCTGGCTATAGCTACGGGGTTTACGGCGGGGGCAGCGGTCTGGTCGCCAGCGCTGACCAACCTCGATTCAATGCGCCGCTTAACGGTCCGCGATTTGGCAACTTTGCCTCGCGCGGTGACTTCGACGTGATTATGTATTGGTCGCTTCGCAATCTGGGCGTTGGTAATCACGCCCTGATCCAAGGCGCTCGAGCACGTTTAGGCCAGACGCAAATGGAACGTCTGATCGTCCTCAATCAGGTGCAGGTGGAAGTAGCCACCACCTATGCACGCAAGACATCATCCTTGGCGCAAGTCAATATTCGTCAGCGTGCGGTTGAGACGAGCGCCATGTCACTCAAGGAAGATATGCTGCGTGTCCGCAATAACGAGGGGCGACCCATCGAAGTGCTTGACAGCTTACGGCTGCTTTCCGATGCCCGACGTGAGTATTTGAACGCCATCGTGGACTACAACCAGGCTCACTTTGCACTGTTCACGGCAGTCGGCCAGCCGCCGGCTGATTTGCTGGTACGTCCGACGGTGGCTCAACCTCCCGCCCCACCCGCAGACCGAATCGCGCCCTAGGTCCAACGATGCGAATTCCCTGGAAAAAAATCTCGATGCGCTTGCCGAATAATCGCCGGTCAAATGCTCGTCGAATGCTGCAGCCCTGGCTAGCTGGCATGTCACTGGCAAGTATCGGCTGGTTGACGACTGCCGCGCGCGCCGAGGAGCCGTTTGGCAGCCCCGTGCGGGTTAGCGTCGTTGCGTCGGGCCCCGAGGCCCACGACCCGAGCGTGTCGCGGTTTCGGTTACCCGTGGAAGCGGTGGCACCGGCCACTGCCATGCCAACGGTGCGACCAGTTGTGCGCGTGGCGGAGCCGGTCGAAGTCTTACCTGCTCCTCCACCGCAAGACGACTTAACCAATTTATTTCCTCGACTCGAGGTGACGCCGATCGACCTGGGCGCGGCTTTAGCGTTGGTTGACGTGCGCAACCCACAGTTTTTGTTAGCCCAGCAGCGGGTGCTCGAATCGATGGCGGTTCGCCAACTAGCGGCCGCGCAGTTTTTGCCGACCATCAATCTTGGCACCAGCTACGACGATCATATCGGCAATTTGCAGCAATCGAGCGGCAACGTCATCAATGTCTCACGCAGTGCCATGTTCGTCGGCGCCGGCGCCAACGCACTGGCGGCCGGCACCGTAAACATCCCGGGCGTCATGTGGGTCCAGAATCTGGCGGATGTGACCTATAACTACTTGCAGTCGCAGCAGGCCGTCTCGGCACGGGAGTTTGGCACCACGGCCGCCCGAAATGAAATGGGGCTGCGAGTCGTCTCGGCGTATTTGGATCTGCTCGAAGCAGAGGGGCGTCGTAGCATTGCGCTTAAGGTCCGGCAAGAAGCGCTCGAATTATCAAGGCTGACCGACGCTCACGCCCGTACCGGGCAGGGGCGGGCATCGGACGCTCATCGCGCCGCGACCGAACTGATCGACCGCGAAGCGATTGCCGTAGCTGCCGAAGGCGAGACCCTTGTTACCTCGTCGCGCTTGGCGCAATTGCTCAGACTCGATCCTGCCATTCGCTTGCATCCGACCGACAATTGGGTCGTGCCTCATCCACTGGTTCCCGACCCCGTGCAGTTGCCCGAGTTGCTGGTGATTGCGCTGACTCAGCGTCCTGAACTGCGTGAACGACAGGCCGTCGTGCGGCAAGCCTTGCTGCAATTGGAAGGCGCCCAGAAACTACCGTTCTCACCGACGTTTTTCCTTGGCTACAGTTCAGGCATGTTCGGCGGCGGCAGCAACCTGGTGAATGCGCCACCGGGGGCCAACCCGTTTGCTAGCGGGGAGCCACGGTTCGGCAGTTATGCTCAGCGTATCGACTTCGACGTCATCGCATATTGGACCTTGAAGAATGTCGGTCTTGGCAATCGAGCGATGATCGATGCCGCCCGCGCGCGGTTGTCGGCCGCCGATTGGCAACGACTGGGCGTCTATGAGCAAGTCCGCTTGGAAGTTTCCAACGCCCACGCGCGTTCGAAAACACGACTCAAGCAATTGCAAATGGCCGAAGAGGCCATGAAAGCGGCGACCAACAGCTATACGGAGGACGTGAATCGGATTCGAGCCCTCGAGGGACTGCCCATCGAGGTGATGGATAGCTTGCGGCTGCTGGCAAAGGCGCGATTGGCCTATTTGCGAGCGATTGTCGACTATAACCGCTCGCAGTTCACGTTGTATGTCTCGCTTGGGCAACCGCCGGCCGACGTGCTGGCGCGACCGGCCGAGGCCGTGCCCGGGCCAAACAATGACCCCGCCGTGAAGCATTGATCGTCCTGGTACTCGAACAACAGTCGGCAAGACCAAGCTGCTGAAGTGGGTAAATGAATTTCGTCGGCATGGAATCGAGAAGATGACGGCACCCGCGCTACAAACAATACGATCACAGGCATTCGCGACGTTGCTTTGCGCTATCTGCGTAATCGCTCGTGGTGAAGTCCCGCAACTTCAACCGCCCCTCGACGCGACCGCCGCGGCACCGCTGCCTAGCAACGACTTGCTCATCGTTCCTGGCGCCGCTGAGTCGCACGTGATCGATCTGCCGTCGGCCATACGCTTGGCCGAAGTGACTAACCCTAATCTGGGCATGAGTCGCGCCGCGTTGTCCGAAGCGATGGCCATTCATCGGAGTACACGCGTCCTGTTGCTGCCCGACTTGAACGCCGGCGCCAATTACGACACGCACCACGGTCCCTACCAGGCCTCGCCAGGTCATATTTTCGACGTGGATCGGCAGTCAGTCTACGTCGGCGGCGGCGCCAGAACATTGGCGGCCGAAACCTTAGGTATCCCCATGGTTCGCATCTTCGCTCATCTTGGTGATGCCTACTTCCTGCCCCTGGCGGCGCGTCAGGAAGTGGCGGCACGCGGCGCCGAGAACCAGGCGGTGACTAACGAGGTCTTGCTCGATGTCGTCACGCGCTACCTCGAACTGGCGGCCGCCGAGTCGCGCATTGATGCCTGGCGGAAATCGCTTGGCGAAATCGATGAGATTCGCCGCAACACGCAGTCATTTGCTCGGACGGGCCAAGGACGCGAAGGCGATTTTCAACGCGCGACCGGCGATGCGCTATTGATGCGAGTGGAATCGCTCGATGCCGAGGCCGAAGCCATGATTGCGTCAAATGAATTGGCAAGATTACTCAGACTTGACCCGGCCATCCACTTGACCACGATGCAGGCGCCGCTCGAGTTGGTTGAGTTAGTCGATCCCGTTCGCACGCCCGAGGAACTGGCCGAAATGGCAGCCAGGCTGCGGCCAGAAATTCGCGCGCAAAGCGCAATGATTGGCGCGGCACAAGCGCGTTATCGCTTGGAGCGGACGCGCCCGCTGTTGCCCACGGTCATGGTGGGATATAGCGCCGGTGGCTTTGGCGGTGGCAGCAATCGCAGCGATTTGAAGTCGGACGTCGAAGCCTTTCAGCGATTTGGCGGTCGCAGCGATTTCGACATGTGGGCGTATTGGACGTTGCAGAATTTCGGCGCCGGCAATGTCGCATTGCAGAACCAGCGAAGTGCCGATCGTACCGAAGCCGTGGCCCGCCGCACGGTGACACAATTCAACATACGAAGAGAAGTCATCGCAACCTTTGCCGCACTGCAAGCCGCCAAGCAGCGACTTGACGTTGTCGCTCGACAACTGGAGAGCGCCCAGCGCGGGGCTAAAGAGGAATTGATTCGCACTCGACTGGGCGAAGGTTTGCCAATTGAATCGCTGAACAGCATCACCCGTCTGGCGAAAGCGCGCCAAGATGCGATCGGCGCCGTCGTCGATTATGACCTCGCTCAATTCCGTTTATTTGTCGCAGTGGGGAGCCGACCTTCGAGTGCTGGCCCCAATCCTGCCCCACTTGAAGAGGCAGCGATCGGTTCGCGGCCATAGATCAAGTTCCGCGGTACGGCTACCCGGGCCGTTAGCCGACCATGCTGGGCGCCTGACTTCCGAATCAACGATCGTCGATTCACACACCGCGTTCTGGTGCGGCACTAATTCGCGCCCTAAAATTGAACACACCTGTCAGTCGCTCTTGATTGACATGCCGTCATTTAAGCGAGTCATTCTGTCGCGATTGATCCGCGTCAGGCGATGTTCGGTTACATTCCCGTGAGAAAGGCCAGCACTTGTCTTGCGACAAGGCCTGCAAGAATTACATTTCCGCGACAGTACACCGCCGCGCCGCGCCGCGCGGTCGATGAACTAGTATAACTTGTTAGGCGATAGTATCTTTGCCGTTTTGTATTCTATTGCGCCAACGAGGCGGTTATTCATGAGCAATCGTGATTGGTGGCTGCGAGGAGCGTCGGTCGCCGGAGTGTTTCTGGCCGGGTTTAGCGGTTGGCATTGGCTTGGCAATGCGGCTCCGTTGCACACGCCGGCCGCCCACGCGCAGGCTGCTCGTGATTCGGCGGGTGAACCGCTGAGTTCCGAGACCATTCGCATTGACGCGGTACACCCCAAGGCGGGCGGTTTGCCGCGCGTGACCACGCAACCGGGCTCGGTTCACGCATTTGACTTCGCCGATTTGTATACCAAGGTATCCGGATATCTTGCTCAGCAGAACGTCGACATCGGCGATACGGTTCGCGCTGGCCAGGTGCTGGCGGTCCTCGATTCTCCCGAATTACTCAAGGAAGTCGAACGCGCGGCGGCCTCGGTGGAAAGGGCCAAAGCTCAGGTCCGCCAGATGCAGGCGCGTGTCGTCTCGGCACAAGCGGATCACAAAGCAGTCGAGGCTGCTGTTGTGCAGGCCCAAGCTGACGTGCAGCGCGATCTGGCTCGCGAATCTTTCCACGGCAAACAATTCAAACGCATTTCCGAGTTGTTCGATCTGAAGTCGATCGACGAAAAGCTGGTCGACGAGAAAGAAGATCAATTCCGCGCGGCGGAGGCCGCCGTCGCGGCTTCGCAGGCGTCCTTGGCCACCCACCGGGCGCAAGTGGTGGCGGCCGCGGCCAAAATCGATCAGGCCCTGGCAGACGTGGCTGATGCCGAAGCCGAAGTGCGCGTCGCCGCGGCTAACTTGGGGCGCGCGCAGGTGATGTTTGACTATTTGAAAATCGTTTCCCCCTACGACGGCGTCATCACGTTTCGGGGATACCACCGCGGAGACTTCATCAAAGCCGCCGATCAAGGCGTTTCACAACCGGTCGTCAGCGTAGCTCGCGTTGATCTGATGCGGGTGATTGTGCCCATTCCCGATCGCGATGTGCCGTACGCCGAGCCCGGCGACGGCGTCTTTGTCGAGATCGATGCACTGCCTGGGCGCAAGTTCACTGGCAAGCTATCGCGTATTGCCGTGATTGAAGATGACAAGACTCGCAACATGCGCGCCGAGGTCGACTTGCCGAATACGGAACGCGTGTTGCGCGGGGGCATGTATGGACGTGTGACGATCGAATTGCAGCCAGCCGCTCCTGCGGCAGTGCAGATTCCCTCCTCCTGTCTGGTCGGCGGCGTGCGCGACGGCCAAGGCGCCGTGTTCGTGGTCCGCGACGGCAAGGCGCGCAAGACACCGATTCAGGTCGGCACCGACAACGGCATTGCCGTGGAGGTGCTTGGCGGATTGACGGTCAAAGACTTGGTTGTGGCCAGCAACAGCGGCGCCATCCAAGATGGGACACCGGTTGACGCAACTCACGCGGCCGGTGCCGAGGCCCGCTCCTTGGGGCACTAGTAACGACACCCGGCTTAAGCTGCCGCGCTGCCCGCGGTTGCGCCTCGGGTGTATTGACGCGTAACCACGTAATCAAAACTGACAATCGGCTGAAACCAATCGATGAACGGACTTATTCAGGCTTCCATTCGGAATGCGTATGCCGTTACGGTCATGGCCTTGACCATGCTCGTGATTGGCGTATTGGTCATGACCATGATTCCGATCGACATCTTGCCGGTGTTTAAAAGTCCGGCCGTGCAGGTATTGACGTTCTATGGCGGCATGCCGGCTGAAGGAATCGAGAAAGACATCACCAATCGCATGGAGCGGTGGGTCGGTCAGTCCAATGGTCTGAAGCGTCAGGAATCGCGATCGATTGTCGGCGCTAGCATTGTCCGCAACTATTTTCAAAGCGACGTCGATCCCAGCGGTGCGCTGACCCAAGTCAATTCGCTCGCGCTGGCCACGATTCCGAATTTGCCCCCCGGCACTCTTCCGCCGGTGGTGTTGCCTTTCGATCCTACAAGTAGTACGCCCGTCGCGTTGGTGGCGCTCGACAGCAGTTCGCAGACCGAAGCGATTCTGTACGACGTTGGCCGCTATGAAGTCCGCAGCATGATCATGAGTAACCCAGGCGCCGTGGCGCCTGTGGTTTATGGCGGCAAGGTTCGAGCGGTCATGCTGTACCTCGATCGGATTCGCATGCAAGCGCGGGGTTTATCCCCCTTGGATGTGATGAAGGCCATGGACAATTACAACCTCTTTTTGCCGACCGGCAGCGTCAAGATGGGCAATACCGACTACGCCGTCGATTCGAATTCGATGTACACGTTCGTCGAGCGGATGGGAGATATCCCACTTAGCGCATCGGACAACAAGATCTCGTTTATGCGCGACGTGGCCACCCCTAGCGATGCCGCATTCATTCAGACCAACGTCGTCCGCGTGAACGGCCGGCGTCAGGTCTACATTCCCGTCTATCGTCAATTGGGCGCTAGCACGTTACGCGTGGTCGATTCAGTCCGCAATGGTCTGGCCGACATGCAGGCGCGAATCACACGGCCGGGAATTGACCTGAAATTAGTAATGGATCAGTCCGTTTATGTTCGTGCCTCGATCGCGGCCTTGATTCAAGAAGGGATTCTGGGGGCTATTTTGTGCTCGTTGGTCATCCTGCTGTTCTTGGGTGAATGGCGCATGACCGTGATCGCGATTCTGACGCTGCCGCTGGCCGTCTTCGGTGCGATTGTCTGCCTTTATGCCGCCGGCATGACCGTGAATGTCATGACGCTGGCTGGTTTGGCGTTAGCCATTGGGCCGATGGTCGACAGCGCGATCATTTGCCTGGAGAACACGCATCGACACCTGGGTTTCGGCGTCGAGCCCAAGGAAGCTGCCTTCCTCGGCGCCAGCGAAGTCGCGATGCCCGAATTGATTGCCACGCTTTGTACGTTCTTGGTGTTGTCGCCGTTGGCCTTTGTTCCGGGAATTGGCCAGTTCTTGTTCACGCCGATGGCACTGGCGGTAGCCTTCGCCATGATTTGCGCGTATTTGCTATCGCGAACTCTGGTGCCGTCATTCAGTGCCATGTTTCTCAAATCTCATGGTGGCCATGGCCACGACGAAAAGCCCAAAAACCTAGTTGCGCGGGCCTTCGCCCGATGGGAACGCGTGATCGAATCCGCGATCAGTAAATACGTGGTGGCCTTGGGGTGGGTGCTGGGCAATCGCTGGAAAGTAGTGTTCACTGGCTTCGGGACACTGGCCGTCGTACTGGCCACGATCGGACCGAATCTGCGGCGAGAATTCTTTCCCGACGTTGACGCCGGGGCGTTCGAACTGGCGGTCAGATCGCCGAGCGGCACGCGCATCGAAGTCAGTGAAGAATGGATTGCAAAAGTCGAGGACTTCGTCCGAAAGAACATTGACGAACACGACTTGCAGTTGATCGTGTCCGAATTGGGCGTCACCTCAGACTGGTCAGCGGCTTACACCCCCAACGCGGGGCCGATGGATGCCGTGGTAAAAGTTCAGCTCAGCGAGCACCGCCATCACTCTTCGCAGTATTACGCTGAGCGTTTGCGCCGCGAATTGCACGCCAACGAGCAACTGTCACAGTTGGAATATGCCTTTGACACGGGCGGCATGATTCGCGGCGCCTTGAACGAGGGCAAGTCCACGCCGATTAACATTCGCGTGATCGGCAAGAACATGCACCTGTCGTATGACATTGCCGATGCGCTGCGCAAGGAGGTGATCAAGGTTGACGGCGTGGTCGACGCCCGGGTCATTCAACGCATGAACTACCCGCAATTCACGTTGACGGTCGATCGTTCCAAGGCCGCTGACCTGGGGTTGAACCAGGAAGACATCATGCGCAACGTCGTGGCGGCGACGAACTCAAGCATCTCGTTCAACAAGAAAAACTTCTGGATCGACCCGGTCAGCTACAACCAATACTTCGTCGGCGTGCAATATCCCGAACAGGACATCGTTTCGATCGACACATTGCTCGATATTCCAGTGACCAGCCCCAAGCAGCACACACCGGTCCCGCTAAGAAACCTGGTGACGATTTCGCGAACCACGGTTCCGACCGAAATCGGCCACGTTAATATTCAACCGGCAATCGACTTGACCATGGGAGTAGCCCGCCGTGACCTGGGGCACGTGTCAGTGGATGTTGCCAAGGTGATCGATCGCTTTGGCGCACGATTGCCCGACGGTCGATGGGCGCCTTACGATATTCACGAGCCTCAATCCAAGAAGACGCTCGAAGGCGCCAAGATCGAGTTGAGCGGTGAATACGCTCGCATGCAGGATACTTTTAGTAGCCTGAGCGTGGCGCTGATTCTGGCCAGCTTGCTGATCTATTTTCTGATGGTGGCACTGGGCAAGTCGTGGATTGTGCCGCTTTCGGTCATGCTGATCGTGCCACTGTCATTGGCTGGCGTCGTGGTGATGCTCTTTGCGACGGGTACTGCCCTGAACGTACAGTCGCTGCTGGGCATCATTTTCATCGTCGGCATCAACGTATCGAACGCCGTGCTGATGTCAGACTTTGCCCAGGAGTTGCGACGTCATGAAGGATTGAGTCCGACCGAGGCGATTCGCAAAGCGGCCTCGATCCGCGTGCGGCCGGTTACGATGACGGCACTGGCTGCGTTCTTTGCCATGGTGCCCGCCGCTTTGGCATTTGAGTTGGGCAGCGAAGCAAATGCTCCCTTGGCCCGAGCTATCCTGGGTGGTCTAATCGCGGTGGAACCGGCTACTTTGTTCGTCTTGCCAGCGCTCTTTTCGTTGATGGTCCGTGACGATCGTCCGGCAATTGATCTTCGAAATGATCCACCGCTTGAAACTGCTCCCGAGCTAACTCCCACGACTGGTGAAGAACTGTAATGGCTGGTGTCTTTGTTGTTGTGGCCGCTTCGCGAACGGAAACAAGACTAGAAAGACAAAATAAATGACCGAGCACCCGCCATTGCCGAATTGGTGGCCAGGTGATGAGCCTGCCGCGCCCATTCGTGTCGCCATTAGTGGCGCATCCGGGCATTTGGGCTACAATCTGGTTTTCCGCATCGCTGCCGGCGCGCTGTTCGGCCCCGTGCAATCGGTGACGCTAAGCTTGCTCGAGTCGCCCAAAGGGATGCGGGCGTTGCAGGCCTTGAGCATGGAGTTAAAGGACTGCGCCTATCCACTGTTGAACGACATTGAATTATCTTCCGACCCTTTCGAAGCCTTTCACGGCGCCGACTGGGTGATTCTTCTGGCCGGCTGGCCCCTGAACTACGATCAATCGTCGCGGCATGATTTGCTGCATAAGAACGGCCCCATCTATGTCGAGCATGGACGCGCGATCAATTTGGCCTGCCCAACCGCGCGTATTCTGGTGGTGGCGGAGCCCTGCAATACCAACTGCATGATCGCCATGCACGAGGCCCCCAATGTGGCCCCCGAGCGCTGGTTCGCCTTAAATCGACTCGATCGCATGCGCGCGACTGCCATGATTGCCGAAAAGGCACAGGTGCCGGTGTCGAAAGTGAACCGCGTAACGGTCTGGGGAAATCATAGCGAAAGCATCTTTGTCGACTTCCGCAATTCGTTCATTGGCGAGCGGCCTGCTCACGAGCTAATTACCGATCAGAAATGGGTGCATGAAGTGTTCGAGCCGGCCGTCGCGACGCGTAGTCGCGAGATCAACAGCCTCTGCGGCACGACTCCCGCGGCCGCGGCAGCGCAGGCGATCCTTGGGACGATTCGCTCAATCTCGACCCCGACCCCTTTTTACCGACGCTTTGGCGCCGCCGTGTGTTCGCCCGGCGCTTACGATGTGCCCAAGGGCTTGGTGTTTGGTTTGCCTTTGCGCACCGAAGACGGGCATCAATGGGATGTCGTCGACGATCTCTACATTGATAACTATGCGCGGGCCCGATTGGACCAAAACATCGAAGAGTTGGAACTCGAGAAGACCGCAGCCGGAATCTAAAGCGTCGCCGCCAGGCGGAATGAGCGCTGCTCAATGCCCGTTAGGGGGACACTCATGGGTTCGCGGTGGGAACGAGCCGTCTGGTATTTCGGAATTGTCGTCGGCTTAGTCCTGCTGTCCATCGCGGCTTTACTGCTAGCGCATGGCAACCCCGCCGAGCAGCATCCTGGCACGAAGGCCGAGTGGGTGACGCTCTGGTCGTTTGCGCTTCTGGCGCCCTTCACGTTATTACCTGCCGTGCTGCTGGCCCACCGAAGTCCGATCAGCGCCGGGGTGCTGTTGATCATGGTGGGGATGCTATCGCTGGCGCCAGTGCTGTTTCCGCTGCTTTTCGATTTGCTTGAGGGAAAGCGGCTAGGTGAATTATTCGATCTAGAACTGATCGCCTACCTGCTGACGAGTCCCGTTCCCGCACTGGCATTCGGCATCTTCTATTGGCGATTAGGATGCTCGCGACATGCCAAGGGAATCGAGGGGCCACTCAATGCAAAAGATGGCTTGAAGGACGTTTGACGAAACTCGCGAGCATTCCAAGCAACCGGGTGAGTTAGGTGCCTAAGCGAGGGCGCCGGCACAACCTGGGTGACGTGGCCTTCTGTCGTGACGCCAGAGCAAGTCCGGCTAGCGATACCAAGAGTACCGGCATCATTGCTCTCGGGTTGCCCACCCCATACCGCGTGACACGGGCGTCTGAAACGCCTGTGGCCGGCACTACAAATGCCAGCAAGCTTGAAATCGCCTAACATCGCATTGGTGTCGATTCCCGACACGCTCGCGTCCCTTCAGGTGGACGCCGACACCGGACTCTCGCGTGGCGAAGTCGAAATCCGCCGCAAGGAGCAGGGCTACAACGAGGTGGCCGAGCGAAGGGAGCACCCCCTCCTCAAGTTCTTCGGAAAATTCTGGGGACTATCGGCCTGGATGCTCGAACTGATCATGATTCTGTCACTCGTGCTGCGGAATTACTCCGATCTCGCCATCGTGAGTGCGTTGCTATTAGTTAATGCGGTATTGGGTTATGCCCAAGAGCGTCGTGCCGCAGGCGTGATGGAGACATTGCGACGGCGACTCCAGATCAGTGCGCGTGTGCTGAGAGATGCGAAATGGCAAGTCGTACCTGCTCGAGAACTGGTTCCCGGCGATATTGTTCGCGTACGACCAGGGGACGTTATTCCCGCGGATATGAAGGTGCTGACCGGGACCTTGAGCGTCGATCAATCGGCCCTCACGGGAGAGTCGAGAGATGTCGACAAGGCCCCTTGTGAAGTGCTTTCGTCGGGCTCTGTCGTCCGTCGAGGAGAAGGCAACGGCGTCGTGATTCTGACCGGGGCAAAGACCTATTTTGGCCGCACTACCGAACTCGTGCAGGTCGCGAGCCCCAAGCTGCATATCGAATCAGTAATCACCAAGGTCGTTCGCTGGCTGTTTATCATTGTCGGTGTATTGTTGACGGTGGTCATGGCATTGTCACTGAGCCGTGGTGCGCCTCTGTTCGAAATGATCCCGCTCATGCTGGTGCTTCTGATGAGTGCCGTGCCTGTGGCGCTGCCGGTCATGTTTACCGTCAGCATGGCCATCGGATCGGCGGAGTTGGCAAAACGAGGCGTGCTGGTCACGCGGCTCAGTGCAGCGGAAGACGCCGCGACAATGGACGTGCTCTGCGTGGACAAGACTGGCACCATTACGATGAATCAATTGGCGGTCACCGGCGTGATCCCGCTCGACAATGCCCAGGAAACCGACGTGCTGTTTGCTGGCGCCTTGGCTTCCCAGGAAGCCAACCAGGATCCGATTGATCTCGCATTCCTCGCCGCGGCGAAAGCGAAACACGCCTTGGACGGTGTTCCGGCAGTCAAGCCGATCTCATTTGCGCCGTTTGATGCAAAAAACCGGCGGACTGAAGCAGTGATCGAACAGGGCGGGCAGAGGCTACGCGTGATGAAAGGCGCCGTACGCACTGTCGCCGAGGCGTGTGGGATGCAGCCCCAAGCGATCGAGGCGCTCGATGCCCAGGTTCGTGAGTCCGCGCTCAAGGGCTATCGAATGCTCGCGGTGGCGCGCGGCCCTGAAACGGGTACCCCCAGGTTAGTTGGGCTGGTGAGCTTATACGATCCACCGCGACCTGATGCGAAGCAGCTTGTTGGCGAACTCCACGATCTCGGCGTCCCGGTCAAGATGCTGACGGGCGACGCACTGGCGGTGGCGTGTGAGATTGGCAACGGAGTCGGGTTGCCAAATATCCGCAAGGTGGCAGACTTGAAAGCCCAGGACGCTCAAGCTGGTAATGCGGGGGTCGATCTTCTCGCCGGCGCCGATGGCATTGCCGAAGTCTACCCAGAGGACAAGTATCTGGTAGTTCAGCACTTGCAGGCTGCCGGACATGTGGTTGGCATGACGGGCGACGGCGTCAACGACGCGCCGGCACTCCGTCAAGCCGAAGTGGGCATCGCCGTCAGCGCAGCGACCGATGTTGCCAAGGGAGCCGCGAGCGTCGTTTTAACGGATCAGGGGCTCACCGACATTGTGGCGCTGGTTGAGCAGGGGCGGATCATCTACCAGCGGGTGCTGACATGGATCATCAACAAGATCAGTCGGACGATCCTGAAGTCCACCTTCGTGGCGATTGCCTTCATCGTGACCGGTCAGTTTGTTGTCTCGGCCTTTGCGATGCTCCTGCTCACCTTCATGACAGACTTCGCGAAAATCACGCTTGCCACCGATCATGTGCGACACTCTCGAAAGCCGGAGACCTGGGACATCGGCGGCTTCATTATGGTCTCCGTGGTATTGGGTATGCTGATGGTGGTGGAGACTCTGCTCCTTTTGTATCTCTGCTGGTCAAGTTTTGATCTGGCGCCGCTCGAAGGGGTTAAAGACCAGCCGCTTCATACATTTAGCTTCTTGACACTGCTCTATTTTGCAGTGTTCTCCTTGGTGTCGGCGCGGGAACGTCGCTGGTTTTGGGCGACCATGCCCAGCAAGAGCCTCTTCGTCGCCCTAACGGCCGAAGCGCTCGTCGGGTCGGTCCTGGCTCTTGTTGGCCTCTCGGGCCTTGCGCCCCTGCCTTGGTGGCAGATGCTGGCCATCTTCGGTTATGCGATGGGTTCGTGCCTTGTCGTCAACGATGCCGTGAAGGTGGCAATGATTAAATGGCTTGCTCCGAGCTAGGAGTTGTTCCTTTTAGGGGGCACGCCGATTCTCACCTTGATCTGGCCAACATCTTTGCCAAGGCAGCCCGAGGTTGCCGTCTCGGAAATCCAGTCGCCGTATGGCGGTGAAGAGTCGAGGGCCAGGTCCGCCGTTGGCGAGATCGTGCGGACGACAAACACCCCGCGATTCCGATGCGGTGTACGCGGCGTGGAGGTCTGTAGGCGAGAAATGGTCTTCTCGGGCAAGAAAGGTCTTACACGGCGCCAGTCAGTTTATCGATTTGGTTATCACGTTCGTGCATGTGGACTTCCGTGTCGCGAATCACCAGCGAGTACAGGGAAGGGACCACGAACAGCGTCGTGACCATGCCGGCGAGCAATCCGCCAATGACGGCTCGCCCCAAGGGCACATTCGCTTCGCTTCCGCGTTCCAGGCCGAGCGCCATCGGTAGCAGCGCGAAGAAGGCCGCCAACGCGGTCATCACCACCGGGCGAACACGAATCGACGCGGCCTTCTTGATCGCCTCGGTGGGGCTCAATTTTTCGATCTCCCGAATACCCTGGGCAAAATCAGTGAGCAGGACTGTGTTCGAAACGACGATGCCGACCATGAAGATCACGCCCAGAATCGATTGCACGTTGACCGCGGTCTGCGTGAGAAACAGCATCGCAACCACGCCCACGAGGCCAATTGGCACGGCAAATAACACCACCAGCGGCAGAATGTATGAACGAAATAGGGCTACCATCAGAAAATAAATAAGCAACCATGCCAGGATCAGTCCGATCCCTAGATCGCGAAAAGTGTCGAGCATCCGTGAGTATTCGCCCGAAATTGTCATCGTGGCCCCCTCCAGGGTTTTCGATTCCGTCGAGTCGGGATCATACAAATCCCATTCGTTGTTGCCAGTTGACCTGCCGAACTGATTCAACATTCGGCCCACGTCGGACGCCACGTGCCCCAAGTCACGGCGTTCAACGCCCATTGTCACCTCCATCGTCTCCTGCAAATTGGTGTGGACCACTTCGGCCGGCACTTGACCGCGACGCAATGAGATGACGTTCCGCAACGGAACCGGCCGATTTTGCACCGGACTGGTGATCGGCACATTCAAAATCGTTTCGACCGACGTGATCGACGACTCGGGGTATTGGACGCCGACGTAGTATTGATTGTGGCTGACTGGATCGATCCAGAAATTCTTTTTGTTGAACTGAATGCTGGAGTTGAACGCGGCGACGACGTTCCGCATCACCTCGGCTTGCGTCAAGCCCAAGTCGGCTGCCTTGGCTCGATCGACCTCGACGACGTATTGCGGATAGTCGAGCCGCTCCATGATCCGGCAATCGACCACGCCGTCGATTTGCACTGCTTTGGCGCGGATCTGCTCGGCAATCGCTCGCGCCTTGGTCAAGTCCTTGGTTTCGATCCGGATATTGATCGGAGTCGATTTTCCCTCGTTTACGGCACCAGTGATCATGCCACCGGCATCAAAGGCGAATTCGAGGTCGGTAAACGAGAGGTCGCTGGCAAACTTGCTGCGTAGCATTGAAACATAGCGCTGAGCCGAGTGATCGCGTTCGGGGTTAAGCTGGACTTTCATCACGCAGTCCATGGGACCGGCATTGGGAGTGTAAGCGGCTGACCAGTCGGGCGTGACGCCAATTTCGCTAAGCACCAATTGCAGATCCTTGCCGATCATTTGGTGAAGTACTTTTTCGACTTGAGCGACTCGTTGCTCGGTGATTTCGATGCGGGTTCCGGTTTTGGCGCGGAGGAACAATTGGAACGCACCGGCATCGACTTCGGGAAAGAACTCGCGACGCAACTGGCTGCCGAGCCCTCCTACTACTACCAACAGCAACGCGACGGCGATGCCGACCGTCATTTTGCGATGCCGCATCACGCGGTCCAAACAGCGCTGGTACCAGGCGATGCTCGCTTCAATCAGCTTTTCCCAGCGGCCAAAGGCGCGGCCGATCAAGCGCAACGGAAGGGCGGCCCCTTGCTTAATCGCTTGCCAGCGGCTGCTATTTACTTGAGGACGTGACTCGTCCGGTTCTCGAGATTTGCCCGGCCCCTGTTTCTCGTGAGGGCGCAGCCAGGCGGCGCACCGCGTGGGTACGAACGATAGCGACATCAGATACGCCAAGGCCATCGCAAACCCCACCGCTAACGCCATGGGCCGGAACAGGTACTCCCCCAGACCCGGCATCAACGCCAGCGGCGCCAAGACCATCGGTGTGCAAAGACTAGCGACCAGTTCGGGCATGGCAACTTCCCGCGCCCCCTGGTACGCCGCTTGCGTGACATTTGTTCCCATTTCCAGGTGGCGATGCGTATTCTCCAAACAGACAATCGCGCTATCGACCATCGGGCCGATCGCCAGCGACAGCCCGGCCAATGTCATGACATTTACGGTGTTGCCCGTAAGGTATAGCCCGATCATGGCCGCCAGAACCGAAATTGGAATCGTCATGATGGCAATGGCCGTCATCCGCCATTGGCCCAAAAAAAGCAAGATCACCAGTGAGCAGAGAACCGCACCCAATACCCCTTCTTGTGCGAGGCTCTTGATGGACTGCCGAACGTATACCGACTGGTCCATCACCAATTTCAGATCGACATCGGGACGCGAGAGTCGCGCTTTCATTTTCGGCACCGCCTGCTTCAGGTTGTCGACCACTTCGAGCGTGCTCGAACCGAGTTGCCGATAAACGGGAACGTAAACTTGCCGGCGGCCGTTGACGCGTACCACGTTGGTTTGAATGAGGGCCGCATCTTTAGGTGTTCCAACATCGCGCAGGTAGGCGGCATTGCCGTGCGCGTTGCGCAAGGGGATGTCCCCCATGTGATCCACGCTTTTGAACATCGAGTTCGAGTCGATCGCAAAATCGGTGTCACCTAACTTGGCGTCGCCGGTCGGGAGAAACAGGTTGGATTCGTCCATGGCGCGCATCGCGTCCAACAACGACAAGCCGCGAGCTTCGAGCTTGATGCGATCGAGGTAAGCCAGCACGGTTCGCAGTTTGCCTCCGTAAACTACCGGTGCGACGGCGCCTGGCGAACTCATGATCATGTTCCGGACCTCGTACCGGCCCACGTCATAGAGAATGGCTTCTGACTCCTCCTTGCTATCGAGCGCGACAATACAGGCGGGCACGACGCTTGTCGGGTCGTATGGCAGAACAACCGGCGGCAAGGTTCCTGGTGGCAGATTGGGAATGGCCGCGGTAGCCAGCGAGTTGACTTGCGTCAGGGCGCCGTTGGGGTCGGTCCCGCTACGGTAGTAATTGGTGATGACGCTGGCGCCGACAATCGAGCGTGATTCCTGCCGCTTGGTGCCGGCGGCCTGGCCAGTCCAACGCTCCATTCGATTGGTGATGTCCCGTTCGACGTTTGCCGCCGCCATGCCGGAGTAGAACGTCAGAACCTGAACCGCTGGGCTTTTGAACACCGGAAGAATATCAACCGGAATTCGCGACAGCGTGAGCGCGCCGATTACCACCAGCGTGAAGACAAAGACGGTGACCGCATACGGGTTCTTTAGCGAGGCGCGGATTAGGCCGTTCATATTCCTGAACTCCTGAAATCACAACAGCCAATGGCCCCACAAGTTTTCAGAGAGCTTTAGTCAGAAGCCGAACATTAGCGATTGACAATTTGGGGTCGAAATCGGTCATTTACGCTCAATGACCTCAACCGGGACATTATTTCCTGCGATTCCCGCGCGGTTTGTTACGACCCAGTCGCCGGCATCGACGCCTTCGAGCACTTCGACGTGGGTGCCGTCGTCCGCGCCGATCGTGACCTCCTGACGCCGCATTTTTCCATTGTCGACGACATAGATGCTTCCGTGATGATGCTCGACATTGCCGACCAGGTAACCCGAGGGAATCGTCACCGCGTTAGCGGAGGGGGCGGCCAGCTTGATGGTCGCCCGGCCATACATTCCATCTCGTAAAAGGTTGTCTGGATTGGGCAAGTCAATTTCGATGCGCATCGTGCGCGTCAGTTCATCTTCCTTGTTGGCCATCCGCGATACCTGGCCCGTAAATTCGCGCCCACCCAGAGCGTCGACACTGATCGATGCCTCTTCTCCCTGTCGCACGTAGGCCACGTCGTCGTCGGGAATTTGCACGACCACCCGCATGAGGTCTGTCCGCACTGCCGCCAGTATCGGCTTCGACGCTCCTTGTTGGGCGTCGGGAACAAAATCGCCGGGGTAATAATTTCGAACGGTAATCACGCCATCGAAGGGCGCGACGATCTTGGCGTAGTCGAGTGACACCTGGGTCCGCTCGACGGCGGCCTCGGCGACGCGCACTTGTTGTTTCGCGGCGTGGACATCCGCCTTGGCCAGCTCGACGCTGGCCAGGGCCGCGTCGATCTGTGCCCGGGCGCTAACGAGCGCTGCGTTGGCTGCTCGTTCGGAGGCGCGTGCCGAATCGCGACGTTCCTGTTCTTCGTCGACCAGTTTTTCTTCGATCGACTTGAGCTCGAACAATTCCTTGATCCGGCTGTATGCCTTCTCGCGAAAGACGCGTGTGGCGACCGCTTTATTAACGTCTTCTTCACTTTGTTGCTCGGCTGCTTTGGCGGCCCGCCAATTAGCCACCGCGGAGTTCACGCGAGCTTCGGCCTGCTCGACCTTCGACTGGGCCAAGCCAACTTGGGCTTGATTCCCCTTCAACTGCGTTTCGATCTCAGGCACGTCAATCACGGCCAGCACCTCTCCCATCTTGATTCGATCGCCAATATCAACTTGTTGCGTTTTGAGGTAACCAGAAACTTGGGCATACAAGTTCGCAATCCCAAAAGAGTTGATGATGGCTGGCTGTGTGGTAGAGCGCCGCAGTCCGCCGGGCCTCGGATGAACCGCTTCAACGTGCGGCTTTTTGGGCTGGGGCTGCGTCAACGTGTTTTGCGGATCGTGTTGCTCGGCGTCAGCGCGTTGTGTTCCGGCCGTGGCCCCTTCATATTTGCCAAACGCAAAGAAAAACGCTGTCGCCAGCGTAACGGCCACGATCACGACCAGCATGTGACTTCGGTTCATGGCTATGGCCTTCTCTTTTCGCTAGGTACCAAGGAAGCAATGGCAGAGAGTCGAACGCCCATCATTTTATTTTAGAACAACGGTCAACCCTGATTGCAAAAGCAAATTCCATGCCGCCCTCAAGCCGCGACGACGCATGGAGCAGGGCGACAATTCGTCACCACCAGATCTGAACATTCCTCGGCAAGGCGCGTCTGACTCTGTGACGAATGGCGCGTCGTTTTTTCTACTACCTACGCGCCAAGCCATATGCATGGCTAGCTTCGCGTGGACGCCCAACCGGCAAACGAAGCACTGCAGGTAGTGTCCGCGCCGCTGGAAAGGTCTGATCGCCCTAGTCGCTGACGTGACGCGAATTGCGATATTGTAAGGGACCAATGAAAGCTGCTTACGGTTGCCAATGCCTAGTTGACGAAAACCGGCAGCGCATTCAAGGCGGAGGAACAAGCCGTCCGCTTTACAAAAGGGAACCGATGCCACGGGCTTGGCCGCCTGGGCAAGAAAGCAAGCTCTTCACCCGCGGGTCCAATAATCGGCAAAGGACAGCGTGAATAGAATGGCCAGCCACATGAACCCCGCGCCGACCATCAATCGGGTCAGCGACGCGCTCTGCCGCACGTGCATGAAGTAGTAAATGATCAGCACGGCTTTGACCGCCGCGATCAACACCGCGATGGCGAAGTTCCACTCGCCGAAATCGTGGCGCGCCACCTCGACGGTCAACGCCACCAGGGCCATCAGGGCGGCGAAGACCACATAGTACGGCTTGAGCGATGCTTCGTGGGCCTGCTGGTTCATGAATGGGCCCCGATCAAATACAACAGCGGAAACAGAAACACCCACACGATGTCGACAAAGTGCCAGTACAGTCCGGTGATGTGGACCGGGGCGTGAAAGTCGCCGAGCAATTTGCCACGGTGGGCCGCCACGGCCAGAATCGCCAGAATGGCGATGCCGATTATCATGTGCGCGGCATGAATCCCGGTCATCACGAAGTACAGGTCGAAAAACATCTCGGCCGGGCCGGCGTCGGGCTTGTCCCAATGGAATGGCAAGTTGCCCAGTGGCATCAGGCCGTGCTCATACTTGTGGTAATACTCGGTTGCCTTGATTCCCAGAAACACCGAACCGAGCGCAATCGTCGTCAGCAAGAGCCAGAACAATTGCTTGCGGTGCGAGGCCTGGGCCGCATGCACCGCCAGGGCCATCGTCAAACTGCTGCACAACAGGACGGCTGTATTGAGCGTGCCGAGGAACAGGTCGAGCTCATGGCTAGCCGCGGCAAAAGCCGCCTCGTGTTGCAGGCGGTAGATCGCGTAGGCCAGAAACACGCCGCCGAAGAACATGATCTCGGTCGACAAGAACAACCACATCCCCAACTCGTCCGACTGGTGCTGCTGCTCCAGATCGTCGAACTGGTGGGCCAGCGCCGAGCGGGCGTCATGACGCGGCGGCGGTTCGTCCGACACGGCTACCGAGGAAGCGGTGGCGTATTGGCTCATGAGCTTGCTCCTTGAGCCAGCGAGCGATCGAGCCGCGGATAGTCGTACGCTTCGTCAACGACGACGGGCGTCTGGGCAAAGTTCTCGGTCGGTGGTGGCGACGTCGTTTGCCATTCCAGTCCCGTCGCGCGCCACGGGTTGGCGGGCGCCGTCTTGCCGAACCAGAGCGACCAGAGCAGATAGGTCAGCGGGAAGGCATAGCCCACCGCCAGAATCGACGCCCCCGCCGAGGACAACACGTTCAGCACCTGGAACTCGGCCGGATAGATGTGATAGCGCCGCGGCATGCCCAGGTAGCCCAGGACATACTGCGGAAAGAACGTCAGGTTGAAGCCCAAGAAGATCAAAATCGCCGAGACCCGGGCCAGCCGTTCGTTGTACATTCGGCCGGTCAGCTTGGGCCACCAGAAATGAATCCCTCCCAGGTACGCCATCACCGTGCCGCCCACCATGATGTAATGGAAGTGAGCGACCACGAAGTAAGTGTCATGCACGTGTACGTCGAGCCCCAGCGCCGCCAGGAACAACCCGGTCAGGCCCCCCATGGTGAACAGCCCGATAAAGCCCAGCGCGTACAGCATCGGCGTGTCAAAGCTGATCGTTCCTTTGTGCAACGACGCGGTCCAGTTAAAGACCTTCACGGCCGACGGAATCGCCACCAGGTAACTAAGCAGCGAAAAGACCATGCCGGCGTAGAGCGACTGCCCGCTGACGAACAAGTGGTGCCCCCAGACTAGAAAGCCGAACACGGCAATCGCAAAACTGCTGAAACCAATGAAGGCGTAGCCGAACGGCCGCTTGCGGGCAAAACACGGGATAATCTCGCTTACGACTCCCATGCTAGGCAGCACCATGATGTAGACCGCCGGGTGCGAATAGAACCAGAACAGATGCTGAAACAGGACCGGGTCGCCGCCCAGCTTCGGATCGAAGATGCCGAGCCCGAGCAGACGTTCGAGCCCGACCAGCAACAACGCGATCGCCACCACCGGCGTCCCCAGCACCATGATCAAACTGGTGGCATAGCTCGACCAGATGAACAGCGGCAGTCGGAACCAGGTCAGGCCGGGCGCGCGCATCTTGTGAATGGTGACAATGAAATTCAGCCCCGTTAGGATCGATGAAAAACCGGTGATGAAGATGCCAACCGCGGTGGCCATCACATAGGTGTTGCTGTAGGTGCTGCTATAGGGTGTGTAGAACGTCCAGCCGGTGTCGACGCCGCCCGCCAGCAGCGCGTACATCGTGCATAGCCCGCCGATCATAAAGACGTACCAACTCAACAGGTTCAGCTTGGGAAACGCCAGGTCCCGGGCGCCGATCATCAGCGGCACCAGAAAATTTCCCAGCACGGACGGAATCGACGGAATCAAAAAGAAAAACACCATCACCACGCCGTGCGCCGTGAACAGCTTGTTGAAGGTCTCGGTTTGGACCAAATCTCCCTCGGGCGTCATCAGGTCCAGCCGCAGCAGCGTGGCCGCCATGCCGCCGATGACGAAAAAGAAGGTGATCGACAGCAGATACAAAACGCCGATTCGCTTGTGATCGGTCGTCAGCAGCCACGAACGGACGCTGTAGCCATCGCTCAAGTAATTGCGCGACGCTGGCGGCGCGACTTGGATTGGAGTAGGTGCGGTGGTGGCGTTCATGGGTTGCGGCGCTCCGGGGCGGGGGCCGCCGTGGGCTTGGTCAGGGATTTCAAATAGGCCAACAGTTGCAGCAGTTGCTCTTCGTTCAACTGGCCGTCAAAACTGGGCATCAGGGGCTGATACCCGACCACGACCTTGGCGGCCGGCTGCAGGATCGATTCGCGCAGGTAGTTGTCGTCGGCCACCACCGTGCGACCATCGGCCAGGCGAACCTCCTTGCCGGCCATGTTCTCGAGTGGCGGACAACGCGCCGTCCCGGTCGCGGCCACGTGGCAAGTATTGCAGCGCAGTTCCTCGAACAGCCGCTGTCCCGCCACGGCCGGCGGCTCGTTCGACAAGCCACCTCCGAGCCAGCTTTCATATTCGGCCGGCTCCATCACCACGACGCGCCCTTTCATCAGAGAGTGATTCGTGCCGCAATACTCGGCGCAGAATAGATGGAAATCGCCGGTTCGCGTGGCCTCGAACCAGCACATGCCGTAACTGCCCGGCAGCACGTCGCGCTTGATGCGAAACACCGGCACAAACATGGCGTGGATCACATCTTCGGAAATCATGGTCAGCCGCACCGGACGGCCACGTGGGACGTGCAGTTCGTTGATCTCGCGGCGGCCGTTGGGATGTTGAAACTTCCACATCCACTGCTTGGCGACCACTTGAACGTCAAGCGCGTCGCGCGGCGGACGGAAGGCGTCGAAGTAGAGTGACGCCCCCCAGCCAAAGATGCCCATCGACAGCACCAGTGGAGTCACGATCCAGGCCACTTCCATCGCCAAGTACGAACCAGCGGAGGGAGTTCGGTCGACGTGATGATTGCCGCCGCGGTATTTGATGAGGAAATACAGGATCGTGCCGGCAATCGCCACGGTGACGAACAGCGACACCGCCAACAAAAAGAAATAGAGCGAGTCCACGCCAGAAGCGTGCGTCGATGCTTGCTCGGGAAGTAAGCGAAAACCGTCGTCAATCATGACTAAGTCCGTGGCGTCAGATCCTCGGCAACCTTGCTGCCCGCCGCGGGGCGAACCAATCGCATCCGTTTACGCTCGCGGCGAAACATCACCACGACAAAGCCCCCCAAGGCCAGCGCGGTCAAGCCGCCCGCGGCGCGCAACACGCGCGAAATCGCCACGCCATACTTGCCTGTCAGCGGGTCGTAGTGGAAGCAGAGCAACAGCACCTGGTCGACTGGCGAGCCGATTCGGCCCGACGAGCTTTCCACCAGCGAGAATCGCAAATCGTTCGGCAGGTATTCGATGCCATAGAGGTAACGACTCAGACGACCGCTGGGCGTGGCCACGAAGATGCCGCTGGCGTGGGCGTACTGCTTGCTCGCCGGGTCATAGCGGTAGCGAAAGCCGATCGCCGCGGCCAGCCGCTTGATGCTTGCCTCGTCGCCGGTCAGAAAGTGCCAACCTTCCGCGCCACCGGGGCGACGATAGGCCCGCGCGTAGCTTTCGCGTTTCTTGGCGGCCAGGTCGGCCCCTTCGTGGGGGTCGAAACTGACCGTGACGACTTGATAGTCGCGGCCGATCTCGAGCGGCACCGCCTGGCTGCACTTCAGAAAACCATTCAACACCTGGTTGCAAAGCATCGGGCACTGGTAATAGACCAGTTGCACGACCACCGGTTGGTCCTGGAAGTAATCACCCAAGCGCACGGTCTTGCCCGTTTCGTCGCGAAACTCGGCATCCAGCGGCAACTGGGCGTCGAGGTGTTGCTCGATGCCCACGTCGCGCAGCATCTCCGCGCTGGGGCTCGAACCGGCCGGCGTGCCGTACGGGGCCGAAGCGAATCGCTGCGCGCGTACATCCACGCCTGATAAAAGCAGGATGATCGCCCCCAGCGCCAGGATCATTCGCATGTGCGTCACGGCTTACGCTCCTTGGCCGGAGTGGTCAATTGCTTTGGCTCGGGCAAACCGCGCTTGGCCAGCAACTCGATCGCCCGTGCGACTGGAATTCGCACCACGCGCTGCTCGCGATCGATCCATGCGTAGGTCGTCAGCACCTGCTCGGTTCGGGCGCGATATTGGTCGAACGCCCCTCCGACCGTCGTCTCTAGCCGTGGTTCGGGGGGTGTCTGGTCGGCGGCTAGCGGGCTGGTTGGGCCCGCGGCTTGGTCGGCCTCGGCGTTGTAATGGTTGACCAGCCGGTGAATCACCGCCAAGGAACCGAGAATCAGGAGCATCACGCCCAGGCCAAATTGCGCGACCGCGCGGACCTGGACATCGCGTTTCTCGTGACCGCCGTGCTGGGGCCCGTCAGGCGTGGGCGGGTCAGGCGTGGGCGGGTCAATGGGCGTGCTCATCGGCAGCCTCCCGGGCTTCGGGATCATGGATTGGAACCACGGCACGCGCCGACAATCGCCAGCAAAACATCGCCGTCCACGCGCCGCCGATCGCCAGCCACGCCGCGACGCTTTGCCACGAGATGCCGGTGACGCTTTCGTGGCCATGTCCGTGGGTGAACCCTGGCACGATCAGCCAGGTGAGGTCGACGTAGCGCATGACAAGCAGCAACACCGCGACCGGTAGCAAGCCCCGAGCGCTTTGCTTCCGCTCGCGCGACAGCAACATCAAGAACGGCGCGCCAAAGTGCAGGATCATCAGCGCCGCGACGACCGCGCGCCAGTCCCCCGTCTCGCGATGCAGATACCAGACGTTCTCCTCGGGTAGATTCGCCGACCAGATGATCAGGTACTGCATGAATGACACGTAGGCCCAGAACATGATGAACGCCAGCAGCAGATTCCCCAAGTCATTGCACCGCGACGGCAGCAGCGACCTGCCCCAGGGCTCGTACCTTTCCAGTAGCGCCACGACGATCAACGCGAACGACATCCCAGACACCGCTTGTCCGGCCAGGTACAACACACCGTACATCGTCGAGAACCACTCGGGCTCCAGCGACATTACCCAATCGACCGCGGCCACGGTAATGGCCAGCCCATAGCCGATCAGCCCCAGCCCACTCACGCGCTGCAGTTTGCGGCTGCGCGGCGAGTAGGGGCGAGTGTCGCCCAGCGGCGTGAAACGAGTCAGGAAAAAGCCGGCGCCAATCCACACGGCAAAGCAGATTGCCGCCCGGGTCTGGTAACCCGCGATGTTCAAATAGTCCGTCTTGAGTTGCAGCGACCTGTGATGGGCCACCACTTCGGGATCGGCCCACTCGTAGATATGCGCGGCGTTCAGCCAGATCGGGAGGAATAGCAGCATCAGCAGTGGCAACGTCTGATAGCCCGCCTCGAGCACGCGCCGAATCGTCCGCCCCCAGCCGCCGCCGCTCAGGCCGTGGAGCATCGACGTTCCCAGGCAGCCGAGCGCCATTCCCAGCCAGTGCATCAGCGCCGTCAAATACGCCGGATAGAACTCGGCGCGGTCAGTTGAGTAGCCATAGGCCGTGGCCGCGCCGGCCACCACCGCGACGAGCAGCGCCCGGCGCGCCGTCCGTTGCAGCGTGACATTCAACTCCGTGGTGGTTGCCCACGGGGCCCGAGCCTGGCTCATGGCTTCGCTCCCGCCGGCGCGCTGGCAGCATCCAGTATCGACCGCGCATCGGCTGGCACATCGTCCAGTCGCGCGTTCTGGCTCAGTTGCAATGCCCGCACGTACGCCACGATCGCCCAGCGATCGGCGGCGCCGATCCGGCTGGCATAGCTGGGCATGGCGCCGACGCCCGACGTCACGATGTCGAAGTAGTGTCCGGCGGGCGCGTTGCGCAGGCGGTCGATATGGAACGACGGCGGCTTGCGGAAGCCGCGCCGCACGATCATCCCGTCGCCGGCCCCGGCGCCGCCATGACAGACCGAGCAGTAAATGTCGAACCGTTCGTGGCCGCGCTCAAGTAGCGCTTGTCGTAACTCGACCAGGTCGGTCTTGTCGAACGGTTGTTTGAAGCGTTGTGGAAAGCGCGCATGGATGGCCCGCAGCGCGCCGTCGGGAAGTTGGCTTACCGATTGGCCGCCGACCCGGCCGGTGAACAGCGCTTCGTCCGCGTGAAGCTGTCCGCGGGCGATCGTGCCCGGCACGCGTGGCCGCGCCGACAAGCCATCGGGGAAGAAATTGCTCGCTTCCATCGCCTCGTGGCGCGGCTGGTCGTACATGTCGAGGCGATCGCAGCCGCAACTGCTCGCCACGATGCACAGGACGACCGCGGCCGCCGTATTGACGCCCGGCAGCCTCATCGCGGCACCTCGTGTACTTTGCCGTGCAGGCGAGCGAGGAACTCGGCGGTCTCGATCAACGTGAACCGCGGATCACGCGACTGGATACAGAGGAAGAACTTGCTGCGGCTGGCTAGCTTGAACTCGGGGACGTTGAACAGGGGATGGTGCGGGTGGGGCAGGCCGTTCAAGGCCAGCATCCCCAGCACCGCCGCGAATGCCGCCGCCAACACGGTCAACTCGAACGTGATCGGCAGAAACGCCGGCCAGCTATGGAGCGGCCGGCCACCAATGTTGAGCGGATAGCTCACGACCGACGCATAGTACATCATGTAATACGCCGCCGCCCCACCGCACAGGCCGCCGAGCAGCGTGATCAACGGCAGGCGTGACGACTTTTGCCCGAGCGCCTCGGACAAGCCGTGTACCGGAAATGGCGAATAGCCATTCATCATCCGATAGCCCGCGGCGTAAGCCTGGCGCGCCGCTGCGACGAGTTCGTCGCTTTGGTCGAACTCGGCCAGCAAGCCGTACAGCGGCGCCACTTGCGGAGGGACGGCCATCATCGCTTAGCCCTCTCCCTCGGTTTCGTGGACGAGTTCGCGGAGTTCAAAGATCGAAATCATCGGCAGTACGCGAATGAACAAAAACAGCAAAGTGAAGAACAAGCCGAGCGAGCCCACGAAGAAGGCATAGTCCCAAGCGGTGGGATAATACATTCGCCAGGCCGAGGGCAGGTAATCCCGATGCAAGCTGACGACCACGATCACGAATCGCTCCAGCCACATGCCGACATTGATGACAATCGACACCATGAACAAGACGGGGACGCTGCGACGCGCGGGCCGGAACCAGAAAAGCTGCGGCACGATGATATTGCACAGCACCAGCAGCCCATAGCTCCAACCGTACGGCCCCAGCGCGCGGTTGATCGTCACGTAGCGCTCGTAAGGGTTGCCGCTGTAATACGAGAAGAACACTTCGGCCGCATAGCCATAGGCCAGGATTGAGCCGGTGGCCAGCATCACCTTGGCCATGTTGTCCAAGTGCTTGAGCGTGACGAAATCCTCCAAGCCGTAAAACTTGCGGAGCGGAATCGCCAAGGTCATCACCATGGCAAATCCCGAGAAGATCGCCCCGGCCACGAAGTACGGCGGGAAAATGGTCGTGTGCCAGCCCGGCACGAGGCTGTTGGCGAAGTCCATACCGACAATACTGTGTACCGAGACGACCAGCGGCGTGGCCAGCCCGGCCAACAGCAAATAGGCCGTCTGATATCGCCGCCAGTGCGCCGCCGAGCCGCGCCAACCGAGCGAGGGCATGCCATAGACGATCCGCGCCACGCGGTGCTGCGCGCGGTCGCGCATTGTCGCCAGGTCGGGGATCAAGCCCACGTACCAGAAGATGGTCGACACGGTCAGATAGGTGAGCACCGCGAACACGTCCCACACCAGCGGGCTACGGAAGTTCGGCCACATGTCCATTGTGTTGGGGTAGGGCAGCAGCCAGTGAAACACCCATGGGCGACCCAGATGCAACAGCGGGAACAAGCCAGCGCATGACACGGCAAACAGCGTCATCGCTTCGGCGAAACGGTTGATGCTGGTTCGCCAGTCTTGATGCAGCAGCAACAACACGGCCGAGATCAACGTGCCGGCGTGACCGATGCCGACCCACCAGACAAAGTTGATGATTGGAAACGCCCATCCGATCGGTATCGTCGTTCCCCAAATGCCGACACCGGTGGCGAACAAATGGCAAGTGCCGTAGAGCAACAGCATCATCAGAATGAACGAGACGCTGAACCCGAACAGCCAGCCGCGCGGCAGACGCCGATTGAGGACGATGCTCGAAATCTTGTCGGTCACCGAGGCGTAGGTGTGCCCCGGTTCAAGCACGAGCGGGCTGCCGACGTGCAGTTCGGATTCGGGAACGTCGCGCGGTTCGGATGCGTCGCTCATGGCGCCCACTCCCTGCGCAAGCGATCGACCTCGTCGGGCACCACGGGCGGCGTGTCGTCGAGCGTCCCTTGGTCGAGCGACGGGTGGGGGTTGCGCACCCGGGCCAGGTACGTCGTCCGCGGTTTGGTGTTCAACTCGGCCAGCAGCGCGTAGTTCAGTGGTGTTTCGCGCCGCTTGACCACTTGGCTTGATTGGTCGCGCAGGTTGCCGAACGTGATTGCCTGGGTCGGGCAAGCTTGCTGGCAGGCGGTGACCACTTCGCCGTCTCGGATCGGGCGGTTTTGCTTCTCGGCCTCGATTCGGCCGGCCGTGATCCGTTGGACACAGTAGCTGCACTTTTCCATCACACCGCGGCTGCGCACCGTGACGTCGGGATTGCGCATCAACTTCATCACCGGCGAACGCTCGCCGTCGTATTCAAAGTCTCCCTGATAGTCCAGGAAGTTGAAGCGGCGGACCTTGTAAGGGCAATTGTTCGCACAGTACCGCGTGCCGACACAACGGTTATAGACCATCTGGTTCAGCCCTTCGGCGCTATGCACCGTGGCCGCCACGGGACAAACCAACTCGCACGGCGCGTTCTCGCAGTGGACGCACGCCATCGGCTGAAAGTAGGTCTGGGGATTCTCGATCGTCCCTTTGTAATAACGATCGATCCGCAGCCAGTGCATCTCGCGGCCGCGGTCGACCTGCTCCTTGCCGACAATCGGGATGTTGTTCTCGGCCTGACAGGCCACCACGCATGCGTTGCAACCGATGCAAGCCGTCTGGTCGATGGCCATGCCCCAGGCGTTTTCTGCCGAGTCAAACGCCGGGTAGAGCGTGGGCAAGCCTTCGGGATGGCGTTTCTTTTCGTCGATGAACTCAGGTTGCTGTTGAAAGTTGGTTAGCGTCGCCACCTCGACGATGTTGCGCCCTTCCATGCTGTGATGGTTTTGCGTGACTGACAGCCGGTATTGCTCGCGCGTCGGCGTCACCGTCACGTCGGCCGTGAACCATTCGGATCGCGCCGCGCGCAAGGGATAGGCGTTCACGCCCGTGTTGCGCCCCACGCGTCCTGACTGGGTACGCCCATGGCCGAGCGCCAGGGCGATCGAATCATCCGGCTGTCCGGGCACAATCCAAACTGGCGCGCGTGTCGTGTGCCCGCCGGACTTGATTTCAACCAACTGGTGGTTCAACACACCCAGCCGCTCGGCGGTGCGCGGGCTCAGCAGCGCCGCGTTGTCCCAGGTGAGCTTCGTCAAAGGTTTCGGCAATTCCTGGAGCCAGCCGTTGTTGGCGTAGCGGCCGTCCCAGATATTCACATCTGGGAGCAGTTGCAGTTCAAGCGGCCCAGCGCCCGACGCCGGTTGCAGACCCGCCAGCGTTGACCCCAGCGGGCGCAGCGCCACTTGGCGAGTGGCGGCGCGTGAATCGGCCACGACTCCGTCGTGGATGCTCTGCTGCCAGCGGGCTTCAAAGCTGGCGTCGCCGAATTGCCGGCGATAGTAAGCCCGCAGTAACTCGTAATGCCCTTGATCCGAGTGCCCCGCCAGGGCCGCGACCACGTCGTACGGCGTGCGACCGGCATACAAGGGCGCAATCAGCGGCTGGCGGATCGTCAGCGTCCCGTCGAACGCCCGGGCGTCCCCCCACGATTCCAATTCATGGGCCGCGGGTACGTGCCAATGAGATAGGAACGACGTTTCGTCAACCACTTCCGATAGATGGACGCGGAAAGGGGCCCTCTGATACAGCGTGGCAAACTCCAGTTCACCCGGCGCATTGTAAACCGGGTTGCCCCCTAGCACGATCAGCGCCTTGACGCGTTCTGATTGCAGCTGCTCGGCTAGATCGCTCAGCGACGCGAGTTGATTGATCGGCGTGGGCTCGACCGGAGCGATGGTTTCGACCGTCTGACCGTGGTTGCCGAGTGCCTGGTTGATGGCCTGCACGATCGCATGCACCGCCGGCGGCTGGCCATCGCCGGCGATCACGATGCTCGCGCCGCGGTTCGCATGCAGATCGGACAACATGGCTTCGAGCGCGCCCTTGGGCAACAAGTTCGCCACGTCGGCCGGTTCGACAACCCCGGCGACCCCTACACGATGCGCCAACAGGCGCGCCAAGCGCTCGATGTTGCCGGCCTTGAGAGGCCAGCGGTGATCGGCCACCGCGCCCACGAGCCCTGGCGTGCTCTCGATGGCGTACAACCGGTTCATCCGCAACTTGGCTGGGTCGCCATGCGTGCGCCGCCCAGATATAAAGTCCCGCGCATAGCGCACGCTGCCGGGCAGTTGACTGAAGAAGTCGGCGTCGAGGGTAACGACCACGCGAGCCCGATCAAAGTGATAAACCGTGTCGACGTATTCGCCAAAGGCCAGACGGGTTCCTTCGCGAACATTGTCACGATTGACGGGTTCGTATTGATACCAGCGCGCCTCGGGCAGGTCGCGCAGCAGGTTCTGTAGCTGATCGGCCAGCGCCGGCGAGGTAATCGTCTCGGTGAGGATCGCCAATCCGACGCCGTGCGCGTTGCGAATGGCCGCCATCTCGGCCGCGAGCGCCGTGAGAAAATCGCCCCACGTGCTGATGCGTCCGTTCTTCAGCAATGTTTGCGAGCGATCCGGGTCGTACAGATCGAGGATCGCGGCCTGGGTGATCGCATCGGTCGCTCCCAGGCTGGCCGGATGATCGGGATTGCCTTCGATCTTAGTTGGGCGGCCGAGGTGGCTTTCGACCAGCACGCCCGTCGCGTAGCCGCCGCGCGTCAGGGCGGTGGCATAATACAACGGCTTGCCGGGAATCATCTCCTCGGGCTGACGCACGTAGGGGACGATTTTCTCCTCGGGCTGGCGCATGCAACCCGCGCCGCTCACACCGGCCAGGGCCAGCGAGGCGGCGGCCAATTTGAGGAAATTGCGACGTCCAAGCGCGTCGTTCAATTCACCCGCCTGGCGTGGAAACTCGCGGCGCAGGTATTCAAGAAACTCCGGTGTCTGGGCCAGTTCATCGACGCTGCGCCAGAACCGCGGACCATCTTCAGCGGCCAACCGCTCGCGCAGCGCCGACCAATCGAGCGGCGCCCCGGCCGGCGCGGGTTGCGTCGACGGCAAGACTTCAAGCTCGATCAGTTCTCGGCTCATCGGTGGCACGTCCAGCAGTCCGTCAGAATCTTCAAGTCAACGCCGTATTCCTTGAGCAACGCTTCGCTCCGTGCGGGCGAGAGCTTCTCTCCCGGCTGGCCGAATTTGAAGATGTCCTCTTTCACTCGCACGAAGTCAGCAGGGTGGCGATGGCATTCCAGGCACCAGCTCATTTGCAACGAATGGGCGCGGCGCATCAGCGGCATTTCATCGACGCGACCATGGCAGCTTTCACACCCGATCCCCTTGGCGACATGAATGCCGTGATTGAAGTAGACGAAGTCCGGCACGTCATGCACGCGCGTCCAGAGCAGCGGCTTGCCGGTGCGGAAGCTCTCGCGCACTGGCTGGAGCATGGGGCTGTCTTTCCAAATCTGCGAGTGACAGCTCATGCAGATTTCGGTGGCGGGCATGCCGGCGAAGTTCGATTCTTCGACCGTGGTGTGACAATAGCGGCAATCAATGCCCAGACCGCGGACATGGTGCTGGTGGCTGAACGGCACCGGCTGATCGCGGACCACGTCCGCTTCGGTGATGTACGAGGAGCGATTGAACTGGTCCCACCCAAAGGTCAGCGCCGCGACAATGAGCAACCCACCAAAGATGGTCACCTTGGAAAAGGTGTTCATGCTCGGGTGGAAGATTTGCGTCATGATGTTCCGCCGACTGAGGAGTGCGGCTCATTCTATGAAGCGCTGGGGCATTGTTAAAGCCCTCGCAGGCAATGTGTCGGTGGTAGCCAAGAAGCGGATCGCGTCGGCGGTTGCCAATGAATGGCGACACTCTTCTTCTCGAAACTGTAACGACTAAAGGTTGTGCGATTTGTGCGAACCATAAGATGGAAGTGGCAGCGATTACAGTCGCGTTAATCATGGCGCGCGGTTTGCACGGATAAATACGGATAGATGTTGACGTTGGCGGTAGCGCACTCTATTTTCGCGCGACGCCATTGGTTGGTCAGGAGACGATCAAGTTGGCGGGAATACGATCATGCGCGACGGTCTTCGACGAGGAGACGCCCAACATGGAAAAGCCACCAGTCCATGACTACGGCCAAAACCTGGCCCCCTATGGCCGGGTAATAGGTATTGTCGATTCGCAAGCTGGGTTGGATGCCACGATCGAAGCCTTAAAACAGGCGGGCGTCTCCGCCGGGAGCGTTTCGTATTTGAGTGGCGTGGATGGCGTTCACTTGCTCGAGCGCGCGGAAGGTTTTTTCTTTTCGGATGCCGAAGATGACGCCTTGAAGGAGCATCTCAAGGAACTCAAGGCGGGCGGCTTTGTCTTGCGAGTGAAGGCCAAAGACCAAGCAGAGGCCACGCAGATTGTTCGCCTTGCCGCGCGGCACGGCGGAAGGCACTTTGCCTTCTTCGGCGTGTGGGTCGTGACACAGTTGACGTGAAGCGTTGGCTGGCCCTTCGCGGATAAGGCGCCCCCGAACCCTGCCTTGGCTCAACGGCGGTCATTCCAGAAGCTTTTTCGGCGCCATCGCCGCATGGCGTTCTTCGCTCCGCGCACCAGGGAGCAAAGCAAACCAGCCGGCGCTGGCTGGCTTCCGTTGGCAACTCAAGCGAGCCCTTCCGCGCTGGCGGTTCCCACGGGTAACGAGCTTGTAATTGTTTTCATTTGGCTGGGACGTGCGCGAACCACTCCCGCAACTCGTTGCGCGGCGCCAAACCTCCTGGTCGGGGCTGCACGGTCGCTCGCGCTGTTGACGGGCCGCGCGGCCAAAGCCGCCCGACCAGGAGCCGCAGCCCATCCTTTCGCGAAGGCCGTTCAGATGCGCGCCGCGGCCGAATCACGATCCGCCGGCCCAAGCAATCACAATTGGCGAGACGAAAGGCGAGCCTGGTCCACGATCAATGCGAAAAGGGAAGGCTGACTAGTCCTCTGTCAGTCTTAATA